>JALOOI010000268.1 GCA_025454495.1 Anaerolineae bacterium | reverse complement strand
ATTGTTCGTAAGTCGTATAATGTCCACGGTAAAAGGCGCGTGCCGACCAGCGATTCATGAACCATGTCACATAAATAACTACCATTACCATTACAGCCAGGTAGATGACCCTGATGTTATCCCGTGTTGCCTGCAACGAATCCATGCCCTCCTGCCACACCGAGCTTTCGCCCCCCAGGCTCAGCAAGATGACCAGTCCGTAAAGGACATTGAGCGCGGGGAAGGCCACGCGCATCGCCGGCACCCGTCCGCGCCACGCCACCAGCCCCATCACCAGGAAAAAGATGGCCGTCGCCGCGTACACCAGCAGCGGCTCTGGCGCAAAACCAGGCAGGCTGATCCCGGAAAATTCACCCGTATCACTCACATTATAAACACGGTTGTTAATTTGTAACAGCACAGCAACAGAAACCAGTGGTATAATGGCAAAAACAAACACACTGACCATGATAGCCAGGCTTAATCCCAGGGGACGAGGAGGTTTCGCATGTGATTTCATGAGTCTTCATCCTGTGCTAAAAGACATGCTTACAAAGAACAGATTTGGAACCCGGTCATAACTTAATAAATTTTTTACAGGTGTATGATATTCATACATTTAAAGCAAAAGAAATGGAAGCAGCCATGAAAATCAATGACCTCATCCATAAAGCATACGCCGCACTTCTTACCGAGGCACAGCAAAATAAAGTTTTGCTGCTGCATCCGCACAGTCGCTACCGATCCATGCTGCTGGCACGACTGCTCAACGAGACCAGCGTCAATACGCTGTATTACGCCATGGGGCCGGACGATGTTGATCTAAAATCGTTCATCCAGCACCTGATACACGATGCCGCCAGCCAGCACCCCACCTTCGGCCGCCATTTAAACATGCTGTCTCCTGAAGTGTACGCTAACTTCCCCGCCCATGTCGATACGATTCTGGAGACATTTATCCGCGAGATGAATGAGCTGAGCAGCGATAAACTGCTGCTGCTGGTGCTGGACGAGTATGATCGCAGCGACGAAGCGGACGACATCCACCGCTTCATCGAAACGCTGGTGGACAATATGCCCGCCGGCTGCCGGCTGGTGGTCAACAGCCGCAGCCTGCCCCGCCTGCCCTGGATCGCCATGATCGCCAAACGCCAGGCGGCCATGCTGCTGGACGACAGCCTCATCACCACCGACTTTTACCGCAACGACAAGGGCCCGCACTACCGCCTGGAAGTCTTCGCCCTGGGGCCGGGCAATGTGCTGCTGGATAGCAAAACCGTGGACACCTGGGAAGGCCACCTGCCGCGCCTGCTGTTCTTCTTCGCGCTGGATCGGCCGCTCATCACCCGCGCCGAAATCTGCCATGCCTTCTGGCCGGACCTGGAAAGCGACCAGGCGGTGAATGTGTTCCACGTGACCAAGCGCCGGCTGCACAAAGCCCTGGGGCTGGATGTGCTGGTGCACAACGAAACGCATTACCAGATCAACCCCGAAGTGAGCGTGTACTACGATGTGATGGACTTTGTGGAAACGCTCATCCGCGCCCGTGACGAAAGCAACGCGGAACGCTTCGATGCCTGGCAGCAGGCGGCCAAGCTGTATCGCGGGCCCTTCTTGCAGGGGCACAATGAAGAATGGATCGACAACCGCCGGGTGGCCTTCCGCAGCGGCTACCTGGAAGCGCTCACCGAGATGGCCCAGGTGTGGATCAGCCGGGATCGCCAGGAGAACGCGCTGAAGCTGTATCGCCAGGCGCTGGATGAAGATTTCAGCCGCGAAGAAATTCATCGGGGCATCATGAAGCTGTACAACGGTCTGGGGCGGCGCAGCGAAGCCGTGGCGCATTACCAGCAGATGGAGAAAAACTTCCACGATAGAGGTCTCAAAGTATCGTCAGAGACCGTCACGCTGTACAACGACATCATGGCGTAAATGCCAGCACCCTGACCATCGCAACGAAAACCGGGGCCCCAAACCCCGGTTTTTTCGTGCCTGGCCGCGGCGCAGGGGTCAATCGGCGGCGGCCAGGTAGTCCAGCAGCGCGGCATTGAAGGCGGCCGGGTTTTCCTCAAACGGCTGGTGGGCCACTCCCGGCAGCACCACCAGCGTACTATCAGGCAGATACCGGGCCAGCGCTTCGCCCTGGGCCAGCGGCGTGGTGGCATCCTGCTCGCCCCACAGCAGCAGCGTGGGCGTGCTGATGCCGGCAATTTGCGCTGCGGTGAGGTTAGGCACCGCATCGCGCGTTAGCCCCAGCAGCCCCACATCCCAGCCCGGAGTCTGGAAAGCCCGCCAGTAGGTATCATAATCCGCTGCGGTCATGAAGCTGGCATCGGCATAAAAGCCGCGCAGGGCATTTTCCAGGGTGGCGCGGGTGAACAGCGCGTTCAGCCCCACCTGCCCCCAGCGCCACACCGGCGGCAGCCCCACCAGCCGGCCCACAAAGGGCGGCGGCCCGCCCGCCAGCACGGCTGCATCCACCAGCACCAGGCGCGTCAGCCGCTGCGGATGGCGCAGGGCGAAATGCGCGGCCACATTGCCGCCGGCGCTGTGCCCGATGATGACCGCGTTTTCCAGCAGCAGCACATCCAGCAGCGTGGCCAGCACATCCGCCTGGTGGGTGACGGCATAATTGAACTCCGCCGGCTTATCGGATAAGCCGAAGCCGGGACGATCAAAGGCGATGACGCGGTAGCCGGCGGCCACCAGCGCGGGCACATTGTCGCGCCAGCTTTCGGTGGAGCCGAATAACCCGTGTACCAGCACCAGCGCCGGGGCCGCCGGCGGGCCTTTGTCCTCCACATACATCCGCACGCCGTCCAGCGTGATGAAATCCCCGTCCGGGTCATCCACCAGCGTGGACGGCTCCACCCCGCCGCTGCTGACCGGCAGCAGAAACGGCAGCCCGATCACCAGCAACAGCAGGGCCAGCCCGGCCAGTCCCAGGCGACGCAGCCATTTTTTACGCATGGCGTTCAATCTCCCATCGCCGGCACGGGGCGCAGCGACACCGGCGCGGCCGCCGCGACAGGCTCCCACCCGGCGGCATTCTGGCGCACAAGCTGCGCCAGCGCGTCCAGCCAGCCGGGATGATCGTTCAGGCAGGGCACCAGATGATAGGCCGCCGGGTCGCCGCCGCCCTCAGCGAACTGGTCGCGGCCTTCGTTGCCCAGTTCATCCAGCGTTTCCAGGCAATCGGTGACGAAACCGGGCGAAAACACCAGCGGGCGCTGAATGCCCTCGGCCGCCAGATGCTCCAGCGTGACATCGGTATAGGGTTCCAGCCATTTTTCCGGCCCAAAGCGCGATTGAAAGCATAAGCGCCAGTCGTCCGGCTGCCAGCCCATGGCCTGCGCCAGCAGCGCTGCCGTCTGTTCGCACTGGCGGCGATACGGATCGCCGGTTTCCACGTAACGGCGCGGGATGCCGTGAAACGAAATGATGATTTTATCCGGCGGTTGTGCCAGCCGGGAGAGGTGCGCCTGCAAATGATCGCGCAGGGCCTGAATGTAGGCCGGGTGATCGAAATAGGGCGGCACAAAACGCAGCGCCGCCGTGCTGCGCTTACGGGTATGGAACAGCGGGCAGCGCCGGCCGGCGGCCGCCTGGTATACGCCATCGTAGATGGAGCCGGTGGTGGTGGAAGAAAACTGGGGGAACATGGGCACGACGATGATACGCTCAATGCCTTCGGCTTCCAGCGTGGCGATGGCGGCTGCGATGGAGGGGTTGCCATAGCGCATCCCCAGAACCACCCGGAAGGCATCGCCCAGGCGCTGCTGGAGGCCGGCCGCCTGCGCCAGGGAATACACCAGCAGCGGCGATCCCTCCGGCAGCCAGATGCGCCGGTACAGCCGGGCCGAACGGCGCGGCCGGACATTGAGGATGATGCCGCGTAACAGCGGCTGCCACAGGAACGGGCTGTAATCAATCACGCGCAGATCGGACAAAAATTGTTTCAGGTAGGGGCGCACCGCCTGCGGTGTGGGCGCATCCGGCGTGCCGGTTTGCCCGAGCACCACGCCAGTACGTTGTGAAGAAACGATCACGGTTAACCTCAAACAGAGTACAGGCATCGATAACGGTAAAATTATACACAATTATCCAAAAATCTACAAAATTCTGTAAAAGAGGGCGGACGGACATCTTGCATCCTGGCGGCCGGGGTGTTATGGTGGAGGCGGCCGGCGCGGCCACAACCGGCCGCCGGCCCTGACCGGGCGGCCGACGGGCCGCTGTCCCTGCGGAGTACTGATGAAACCTGCCCTGCTGGCGCTGCTGCTGCTGTGGCTGCTGACGCTGCCGGTGAAATGGCTGGCCGCGCACAATATGGGCTGGGATATTGATTTTGTCCCGGTGGTGGCCTACGGGCTGCGCTTTCTGGAAGGCGGCGCGTTCCCGGTGCATGGCACGCTGTCCAGCGTGGCGGCTTACAATATGCCCCTGCTGGTGTGGCTGCACCTGCCGGCGCTGGCCCTCACGCGCAGCCCGTATATGGCCATGCTGCTCACGCTGCTGGTGTGGAACGGCGTGGGCACGCTGTATGCGTTTATCGCCGGCCGGCAGCTTGCCGGCGACCGGGCCGGGCTGGCGGCGGCGGCCCTGTTCACCCTCAGCGAAACGGGGGTCAGTGGCAGTTATACCGCCTGGGCGCAGCTCCTGCTGCCCACCTTTTACCTGGTGGTGTGGGTGCATCTGTGGCGCTGGCAGGCGACCGGGCGCGGGGTGCATCTGGCGCTGTGTGGCAGCGTGGCCACCGCCGCCCTGATGACGCATTTTTCCGCGATTGTGCTGTACCCGGCGCTGCTGGTGATGGCGCTGCTCACCCGCGCCCGCTGGCAGGGGCGCTGGCTGGCCGCCGGCACGGCCATCAGCCTGGCGCTGCTGCTGCCCTACGGCCTCTTTCAGATTGAGCGCGATTTCGTCGATATACGGGCTTTCCTCACCCGCCAGCCGACCATCCCGGCGGCGGTGCTGGCGCAGTACCGCAGCGCGGCAGCAGAGACCCCGGCCCCGCCGCCGGTCATGGCCACCACCCCGCGGCCGAACACAGAAACGCCGCCGCCGGCCGTTCCCGCCACCGACCCCGCCGGGGTACCGCCGCGCTGGCAGCGGGCGCTGCTGTGGGCGCTGGACGCGCCGCGGCAAATGCTGGCCGGGCTGCTGCTGTTCGCCGCCAGTGGCTACAGCACACCGGCGCTGTGGTG
>JALOOI010000267.1 GCA_025454495.1 Anaerolineae bacterium | reverse complement strand
CACACCTCGCTGGCGCTGACCGATCAAGAGCGGGATTTTGTCAGCGCCAGCCTGGCAGAACAAACGCGCCGCCACCGGGAAGATGAAGCCCGCAAAGCCCGCGAAGCTGCCATTGCTGAACGCGCTGCCACATTTGAACACCGCACGCGCCAGTTCCAGCGGGCGGCCCTGGTGCTGGCGGTGATGGTGGCACTGGCAATGACGGCCACAGCCATCGCCGTGCCGCGCAGTATCGCCGCTGTTCAGGCGGCCGGCACGGCCAGCAGCGCGTTAACGGCCGTGCCCCCCACGCTGACGCAGGTCAGCGGGCAGGTCGCCGCGGCCGAAGCACGGGCGCAGCAGGCCAATAACCGGCAGGCCACCGCCACCCGCCAGGTCGCCACCGCCATCGTCGCCGGGACGGTGGCCCAGGCGGCGGTAGCCACGGCCACACAGCAGCTCTGGCAGGCACACAGTACCGCAACACACATTCCACCCACGCTAACCCAGGCCGCCATTGTCCAGGAGATTGCCGAAGTCTTTGCCAGCACGCTGCTCGAAGAGGCTAATGACCGGCAGCAACTGGCGGCGCTGGATGATCTGGTAGCGCGTTATCCGCAGCAGCCTCTGGCCTATCAGTCCCGGGGGCTGCTGCTGGCCGGGCAGGACAACGCGCAGGCGGCCATCGCCGATTATACCGCAGCCCTGCGCCTGAACCCGGCTTATGCGGCTGCGTACATCAATCGTGGCAATGCCCGTTATACCCTGGGCGATGTGGCCGGGGCTATCGCCGATTTTGATGCCGCCATCCGTCTTGATCCTGCACAGCCCGAAGTTTATTTCAATCGTGGCAATGTGCGTGGCAACAGCGGTGATGTGGCCGGGGCTATCGCCGATTTTGATGCCGCCATTCGCCTGAACCCCGGCTATGCCACCGCGTATAACAATCGTGGGCTGGCGCGATCCATGCTGGATGACCTGCCGGGGGCCCTGGCGGACTATACCGAAGCCCTGCGCCTTGACCCCCATCTCGCCGAAGCCTATGGCAACCGCGGCAATGTGCGCTATGCCCTCGATGATCTGCCAGGGGCCCTGGCGGACTATACCGAAGTTATTCGATTAACCCCGGATGATGCGGATGCCTACTACTATCGTGGGCTGGCACGGCAGGCGCTGGACGATGTAGCCGGGGCAATTGCGGATTTTACTGCTGCTATCGCATTGAATCCGGCGAATACGAGCTTTTATCGCAATCGCGGCGCGGCCTATTACGTTCAGGCGCAGCAATCGGTTGATCGTCGCGGCGACCTGGAGCGGGCGCTGGCCGACTGGCGTACCGCCCGGCAACTGGATGGCACACTCCCGCCGGCTTTTCTCGATATGATGGCCGAGATCGAAGCGGAACTCGGTGGCCAGCCCACGCCCACACCCGGCACTGCTGCGCCGGTTCAGTCGGTGGAACAGGGTATGGCCCGCAGGGGCGAAAACCGTGCGGTGCTGTCCGTGAATACCTTCCACGTCTGGACGTATTCCGGGCAGGCGGGCGAAATGCTGACGGTGCATACCGTCGCCGCCTGGGATACGCTGTTGTATGTGTTTGCTGCCGATGAAGCTCTGCTGGCTGAAAACGATGATGCCGATGACCTGCCTGATTTCAATTCGCGGTTAACGCTGACGCTGCCGGCCACGGGCGATTATCTGATCGTCGTAGCCGGCTATGAGAACACTGTCGGCGGTGACTATGTGCTGCAAATCGACAGCATACCGGCGCTGGCTCCGGCTACACCGGCCCCCTGACGGGTGGGGTGCTGCCAGAGCCAGGTTTGGGCCCGCTGTAACAGGCGCGTGGAGCTGCTGCACGGTTTGCACTTCATCAGCATCTCCTCACTGGATACTTAACAGATGATTCATGGCAAATATCGCTGTTGGCCATTACCATAGGCCCTTATCATCATGACATCCGGGCAGGGAGCTTCCAACCATGACGTACCCCTCTGTGAACGTTCTGCTCACCAGCGTGGGCCGGCGGGTTGAACTGGCGCAGGCCTTCAAACAGGCCTACCGGACGCTGGGCCTGTCTGGCAGCGTCGTCGCCACCGACCTGAACCCGCTGTCACCGGCGCTCCAGGTGGTGGACTGTCCTTACATTGTGCCACCCATTGCCTCGGATGAATACCTGCCGGCGCTGGTGGAAATCTGTCAGCGCGAACATATTCATCTGGTGTTTCCCCTGGTCGATCCTGATATTCCCCGCCTCAGCCATGCCCGCACACAACTGGAAGCCACCGGCGCAAAGCTGGCCGTTGTTCCGCCCGCAGCGGCCGAAATCACCCGCGACAAATGGCAAACGTTTCAATTTTTTATGCAGCATGGCATTCCGGTAGCCCGTGCGTGGCTGCCGCCGGATGTGCCGCCAGAGGCTGAATTTCCTTTGTTCATCAAGCCGCGTGCCGGCAGCGCCTCGCAGGATACCTTTAAAATCCACAATCAGGATGAACTCAATTTCTTCTCGCAGTATATTCGGCAGCCCATCGTGCAGGAATTTCTGCCGGGGCCAGAAATTACCAGTGATGTGCTGTGCGATATGCAGGGGCAGGTGCTGTCGGTGGTTTCGCGCCGGCGGCTGGAAGTGCGCGGCGGCGAGGTGGTCAAAGGGGTGACGATTTACGATGAGGCGATTACACAGTACTGCATACGCATCGCCCGGCAGCTTCAGGCCGTCGGCCCCATTACGGTGCAATGCATGTTGCGCGATGGTCAACCCTTTTTCACCGAAGTGAATGCCCGGTTTGGCGGTGGCTTCCCGCTGGCGCTGGCGGCCGGGGTGGATGCGCCTAAAATTTTGCTGGCGCAGCAGGCCGGCCTGCCGATTGAGATTCCGTCGCCGGGGCAATATACCATCGGGCTGTATGTCTCCCGCTTTGATAACGCCTTCTTCATTGATGAAAGCCGCCACCATGACATGGCCCTGCGTCGTCTTTGACATGGATGATACGCTGTACCCGGAACACGACTATGTTCGCAGCGGTTTTCGGGCGGTAGCCGACCACGCAGCGGCACATCTGGGCATTTCGGCGGCTGAGGGGCTGGCGGAACTGTGGGCGCTGTTTGTTGACGGGGTGCGCGGCAGCACCTTTGATCGCTGGCTGACGCAGCACGGGCACACAGACGCGCAGATGGTGGCCGCGCTGGTGACAGTCTACCGGGAGCATGTACCGCAGCTTACGCCTTTTGCCGATGTACCGGCTGTGCTGGCCACGCTGCATCAAACGGCCCGCATCGGGTTAATCAGCGATGGCTACCTGGCCGTACAGCAGCGCAAATTTGCGGCGCTGGGGCTGGCAGAGCATTTTGATTCCGTCATCTTTACCGATATGTGGGGCCGCGATCACTGGAAACCGGCCATGCGGGCTTATGAGGAAACACAGCGCCGGCTGGCGGTGCCGCCCGGTCAGGCCGTCTATGTTGGCGATAATCCGCTGAAGGATTTTTACGGTGCGCGGGCCTGCGGCTGGTTTACCATTCAGGTGCAGCGGCCGGGCAGCGAATACGGCTACCATGTGCCGCCATCGCCGGATCACGCGCCACACGTCATCGTTCATGATTTTCAGCAGTTGCTGGCCACCCTCCAAAACCACGGATAACACCGCCTGCACTTCATCGAAGCTGTACGCTGCTGCCGGTCTTTTTAGTCGCTGATATTTGTCATGATAAGCAGCACCACAAAAACAGACCGGAAACCGACCTCTTTTGAACGCTCCCCTGCCCAAAAATGAGTTCTTATAATGGCACGTATAAGAACTCAATGGTATAATTCGTTTATTCAACGGCTCAGGGGTTTTGCTCATGTCATTTTTGCAAAAAAGAGCGCTCACTGTTCACGACATCCTGCGACCGCGCAGCGCCGATGATAAGGATGCCGCCCACCGGTTACGGCTGTTCGCTGACTGGCTGGAGTCGCAGCAGCTTGCCTGGTATCAACCGGAGTTTAATACTTATCGTGACTATTTGCTGAATGACTACAGCGGGCGTTTTGGCCAGCCCTTAAGCCCGGCCAGCGTCAAAGCGCACCTGGCCACCGTGCGCGGGCATTATCAACTGCTGTTGAGCGATAACCGCATTCGTGACGCGCTGTATGCCATCACCCCGGAGGCGGCCACCACCCTGGAGCGCAAAGCCTTCGTCGATGAAATAATCAGCCGCCTGCACAATGCGCTGGATCCGGCCGCGGCGGCCGTCAAAACCATCACCCGGCAGGATGTGCTGGATGATGAGCATGTGCGGCTCACCCCCGACCAGGCAGCGGCGCTGATGGCCGCGCCGGGGCTGGCCACGCTCACCGGCATTCGGGATACGGCCATCATCACGCTGCTGCTGTGTACCGGCCTGCGCGAGATGGAACTGTGCGCCCTGGATGTGCCGGATTTGCGGCGTAAACTGGGGGGACAGACGGCCGTGCATGTGCGGCGCGGCAAAGGCAGCAAAGAACGCCTCATCCCTTACGGCAGCCTCATCTGGTCACTGAATACCGTAGAGCGCTGGCTGCACCATGCCGGCATCGACCGGGGGCCGGTTTTCCGGGGCTTTTACAAGGATGGCAAACATCTTCGCGCAGAACGCATCTCCACCCGCGCCATCCACAAAATTTTGCAGCGCTATCCCATCCACATCGATGGCGCACTGCGCCTGGTGCAGCCGCACGATCTGCGCCGCACCTATGCCCGCCGCCTGTACGAAGCCGGCATGGATTTGCTGGCCATCCGCGATAACCTGGGCCATGCGGACAGCCGTACCACCCTGCGCTACATCGGTGCCATGGATGTGGACAAACGGCTGCCCCCGGCGCTGTATACCCGGCCACCCCTGCCCCCGGAAGAAGCCTGATCGTGCGTCAGGCTTCCAGCCGGAACGGGTTAAAGCGCGTGTGGGTATCGTAGTAGTCCTCCTTTTCCAGCCGCTTCAGCAGCGCCACCACGCGCACCGTTAGCGGTGTCAGCAGGACTTCGATGCCCACCTTGAGCAGGTAATTGGTCATGATAAGCTGCACAATGATCTCAGCCGGAAAAACCCCGGCCAGCAGCGCCACGCTGAAGAAGATCACCGTATCCAGCGCCTGGCCCACCAGCGTACTGCTGATCGTCCGCAGCCACAGCCAGCGCCCGCCGGTGGCAATTTTGAGCTTCGCCAGCACATAGCTGTTGCTAAATTCGCC
>JALOOI010000266.1 GCA_025454495.1 Anaerolineae bacterium | reverse complement strand
ACGCTTGTTCACCCATTCCACCGGCCCCGGCAGGCGTGATGGATTATACCAGTAAAAATCCTGCGCCAGGCAAAAACCGATGTCATCGCACAGGCGCAGCAGCACCCGAAAATTGTACAGGCTGCGAACGGGCACCCCTTTTTCATACGCGCCACCCAGGTCCAGCACGAAACTACCATCCGGCCGCAGTTTGCGATAAACCAGCCGGGCAAATTCTGTAATCCAATCCAAATACTCAGACTGATTTTTGTTGCCATATTCTTTGGTGCGTTGCAGGGCAAACGGCGGGCTGGTCAGCACCAGATGCAGGCTTGCATCCGGCAGCGCGGCCAGCAATGTTCGGCTGTCCCCGCAGTAAGCCGCCCCCTGTTCGGTGTAATAGGCCGGCAGGTGACCGGCGAGCGCAGGATCATCAGGGTAACTCAAGGCAGCCGTCCACGGGTATGCTACTTAAAGTCTGTAGACATAAAATCATCAGCGGGCTAATCTGCCAGCATGATACCATATCCGTTAGTCGCCCGACAAATCTTCGCGCTTAACCTCAAACACTATCGTCTGGCGCAGGGACTGTCGCAGGAAGCCCTGGCGGATCTTGCCGGGTTGCACCGTACCTATATTGGGTCGGTCGAACGCGGCGAGCGCAATATCTCGATCGATAACATGGAGCGTCTGGCGCGGGCGTTAAATTGCCCGCTGGTGCAACTACTGGAAAGCCCCGGATGACCCCTCACCCCGATTATGCCCGCCTGCACACGCTGCTGCCCTGCCTGCGCGAGTATCAGGCCCTGGCAGCGCAGCACGGTATTCACGATATTTTTCAGGACAATGGCGGCAAATTGTTGCAAATGCTCCTCGTAACCGGGCTGACGATCATTGCCGGACGCGAAGGCAACGATGCCCGTGATGCGGCGGGCATAGAATACGAACTTAAATCACTGAATCGGTTGCTCTCAAAAAGTTTTACGACAAATCACCACATTAATCCCGGCATCATCGCTAAATATCGCCAGGTACGCTGGCTTTTTGCGGTGTATCGTGGCATCGAACTGGAGTTGATTTATCAGCTGGAAGCGGCCCAGCTGGAAGACTATTTTGTGAAGTGGGAACAGCGCTGGCAGGCTACCGGGCGAGACATCAACAATCCTAAAATTCCGCTCAAATTTGTGCAGGCACAGGGCACCCGGGTTTACCCGGCAGCACCGTGACAGCGGGAGGGCCCATACGGCCCCCCCGCTGCTTTAGCTGCCGCGCATGACGGCGGCGATGGCGTTACACGCCGGGCAGGTGCCATCCGGCCGGATGATGGCATAGCCGGCCTGCGGGTCTTCACCGAAGTTGGTGCTGTCCACGTTCCAGATGATGAACAGCCGGACGATGCCGCTGCTGCGGGAACGGCGCACGGCATCCGCCAGCCATTCGGCCTGGTTGGCCACGGTGACGTTGGCCGCCCAGTTGAACGCGGCCGGCAGCGGGCCGTAGCCCTGCCCGGTGAGATAGCCAATCTCCGTAAAGCACAGCGGCTTGCCGGGGAAGGTGCTGGAATACAGGTTCACCATGCCCTGATAGTACCAGGAATAGTGATTGGGGTTGCCCACCGGCGCGCCGGAGGTCTGCGAGGGGGCGATCATGCCGGAATTGTAGTGAATGCCCACACAATCCATGAAGTTACGCGCCCCGGCCGCGGCCATGGCCCGGATGAAGCAGTCATCATCGCCGCCCCGCGTGGAGCAGCCGCCGAAGAACCCGGTGGGGGCGGGGGCCCCGCTGATGACCAGGGTATTGCTGTTGCTGCGCTTGATGGCCTGGTAAGCCGCGCTGAGCATCTGCGTGTACTGTGCGCCGCCAATTTGCCCGGCGGGCCATTCTTTGTCGATGTTGGGTTCGTTCCACACTTCAATGGCATCCGCGCCCAGGGCGGCCACCCCGGCGACGAAATTGGCATAATCCTGGTAGTACTGGGTGGGGTTGGCCGCCAGTTGATTGCGGTCGCCCACGATGCCCAGGACGATGCGGAAGCCGCGACTGCGGGCATCGTTAATCAGCCCGGCCGCGTTAGAAGCCGGGTCGCCCAGGTTAAAGCGCAGTTGCTTCTTAATCCAGGTCATGCCGGTGTTGCGCATGAGGTCGCTGTAATTGAAGGTGAAAGCGTGCCCGCCCAGTTCAAAGCCGGTGATGGGCGCAGTATTGGGCGGCGGCGTGCCCCCGCCGGGCGGCGGCGTGGTGGCCGGCGGCGGCGTGGTGCCGGTGCCACCGGGGATCGTCAGCGTTTGCCCGGCAAAAATGCGATTCGGGTTGGCGATGTTGTTGGCGCTGGCGATGGCCTGGAAGGTGGTGCCAAAACGGGCGGCGATGCGCCCCAGGGTATCCCCGCGCTGCACGACATAGGTGCCGCCGGCAGCGGGTGGCGGCGTGCCCCCGGCCGGGGGCGGCGTGGTGGCCGGCGGCGGCGTGGTCGGGGTGGTGGTGCCCGGAATCCGCAGCACCTGCCCGGCGAAAATCAGGTTCGGGTTGGCGATGTTGTTGGCGGAAGCCAGCGCGGTGAGCGATACATTGTAGCGCAGCGAAATGCGATACAGCGTTTCGCCCGGAGCGACGGTGTGGGTTTGCTCCTGTGCCAGTGCGACCGCGCCGAGTGCCAGTATGACCACCAGCGCGACCATTGCCCGCAAGATTCGGCGCATAAGGTCTCCTTACAAACAGGTAAATGGATAACACAATGTGTAACGTATGGCCGAATTTTAACACGTTCCGGTCTTTTGCGCCCGCAACTGGTGCACAAAAATAGGGCAATCGCTGCAAAATGGAGGGTCAGCCCACGCTGATGACCTGGCCGCGCCCTCACCCCCGCCCCCTCTCCCGGACGGGCTGTGCCCCGGGCGCGGGGAGACCACCCCGGTGCCAGGGCGCAATTCGTCCGGGCCCGATGTCATCGTGCCCCGGCTGTGGATCGTGCCCGGCCGGGGGGAACGAGGGGTGAGGGCGAAAAAGCCGCCCGCAGTGAATGGGAAGCGTGTGCCCCGTGCCCCAAAATGGGCCGCTGCCAGCACGTTTTGTACAGATTTTTTGATGCTGTGGCAACGTTCGCGCCGGGGCGGCGGTTGAATCATAACGCTCAAATATCCGGGAGAAAGTGCTATGTTCAGGAAAACACTGCTGTTTGTCGTGCTGCTGCTCAGCGGGATGATGGTGGCGGCGCAGGATGCCCCCGCGGAAACCGCGGCCGAGTCGTTCCCGGTGGCCGTCACCATCACCGGCACGGTGGAAGCCCTCGGCGCGAATACGGTCACGATTGACGGGGTGATCTACTGGTTTTCCGAGGCGGTGGATTTAAGCGTGTTCGTGGTGGGCCAGCCGGTGTCATTGACTGCCGTGCTGTCATCGACGGTGCAAATCACCATCATCACCATCAACCCGGTGGCTGCGCCACAGCCCGAAGCCACGCCGGAAGCCGAAGCCACGCCGGAACCTGTGCCGTCCGGGCAGCATCCGGTGGCGCTGGCCATCGCGGAGGCCTTTGATGTGCCCTATGCGGAGATTATCGGCTGGTCGCAGCACAGCATTGGCTTTGGCGAAATTGCCCGCGCCTACCTGCTGGCCGATCTGGCCGGGGCGGATGTCACCACCATTCTGGGGCTGCGGATTGCCGGGGTGGGCTGGGGCGAGATTGTGCGGGAGTATGATGTTGCGCCGTCACAGCTTGCGCCGGGGCGCATCCTCAGCGGGCGTTTCGTCCGCAGCGGGGTAAATTTGCCGGAGGACGTGGCGACGGATGGCACGCTGACCGGCCAGCCGGCCCCCACGCCCCTGCCCGGCAGCGATCCGGCCGCGCCGGGGGCCACGCCTGCACCCGGCAGCGACGGGCTGAACCGCTTTGGCTGTGAAGATCGCGGGAATAGCTGCAACGCGCCGGGCCAGCAAAATCGCTAACGCGCGGGGCGAGGGCCGGGCCGGGGACTGGCTCCCCGGCCCCGGCTGTGCCTGGCTTCAGGCGCATTCTGGCATGGGGCGGTGCGTTTCTTCCAGCCCGCGCCGCGCCGAAAGATCGACCTCGTGCAGGCGGGCGCGTTCCAGCAGTTCCTGGCGGCGGGCGCTCACCAGCACATTCATCATGCGCGACTGCACCAGCAGCAGCTCGGTCAGTTCGTCCACTTTGCGGTGCAGGTCGGCAATTTCCACTTCGCTCTTTAAATTGACCTGGTAATCATTCTGCGCCATGCGGCGGTCTTTTTCCGCCTGGCGATTTTGCGACATGAGGATGACCGGGGCCTGCAACGCCGCCAGCGTGCTCAGCGTCAGGTTCAGCAGGATGAACGGGAACGGGTCGAAGGCGGCCACGCCCAGCAGCACATTCGCGCTCATCCAGATCACCATCAGCAGCATAAAGCCGAAGATGAAGCCCCAGCTCCCGGCCACGCTGGCGACGCGATCCGCCATGCGCTGCCCGAAGGTGGTCTCTTCCTCGATCTCCTCATACACATCTTCGGAGACGTGCAGCGGGCGCAGTTCTTCGATCAGCTCCTGCGCTTCTTTGCCGACCAGTGAGTCCAGTTCTTCGAGGTCTTCGATGAGTTCTTCAATGCGGGCATCGTCGTTGTCCGCGTCGGCAGCGGCCTGTTCAGCCGCCAGGACTTTGATCTGTTCCAGCACTTCATTCATGGGTGTTCCTCCACACAAACAGCAGTCGCCGGCACCATCACGGTGCAGCAGGTGGGTAAGGTGTGTGGCAGAAACGCGCTTCACACGGGTTCGGGTCTGCCGGGGAAGGCAGACTGGCAGCAGGTGGAGAGCCGCCCCGTGTGCAAACATGCCGGGGGACGACTACATCATTCTGCTGCCGCCACGTATGGGCGGTTTCTGCTGATGACTGTCGTCGGACATCGTAGCTCCATCAAATAGGATGCAGTCGAACAAATAATACACCCGTTTTACGGTTTGTAAACCAGCAATCTGATAAAAAAAAGATGAATTCGGCCGCCGGTTCAGCGGTGGTATTCCTGCCACGGCCGGTCATCCTCGGCGAGCGGCCGCGGGGCGGCATCGGCTTCGGTGAGCTTACGCTTGGGCACCTCCACGCTCAGCACCGGCGCGTTTTCGGCGGCGGCCACCGCCTGCGCGATGCGCTGGAGCAGGGCATTACGGTCAGAATGCGTCCGCAGCAGGATGACGATGAACACCACCGCTATGATGCCTGTCAGGGGCAGGGTTTCCGGGTCGCTGCCGGCGATGCTGCTCAGGAAGAGGATCATGGGCAGCACCAGCAGCAGGCCCACCAGCGCTTCCACGCCGAAGCGGGCGCGGCCCTGCACGCAGGTCATGCCATCTGCGTCGGTGTGGAGGCTGCCACTGGCGAAAGCGGCGGTATAGCTGCCATTTTTAGACCGCCGCCGCCGCGCCAGTTCAAACGTGATGTTATCCTTCCCGACGGGCGACAGTTTTAAGCGGTAGTTATCGTACCGGAACAGAAACAGCGTCTCCGGCGACGGCTCGCTCACCTGGCGCAGCGCTTCGGCGCAGGCCGCCACGGAGGCCGTCGTTTCATGGTAAAAATCCCGCGTGAAGAGCAGTTCATGCCCCAGGCGGGCCAGCGTCCCTGGCGGTGCGGCTTTGCGTTTGCTTTTCATCGGGCGGCTACGTCAGCGCGGCCTGGGCCAGCGCGACAATGGTCAGGGTGATGGCCACCGCGGCAAAGATGGCCGCCGCGTAGCGGGCCACCCGGCGCACCGTCGCCCATTCGGCTTCCGTCCAGCCCGCGGCAGATTTTAGCGGTTCCGGCATCGCTCACAACTCCTGTACGCTCACGGTGTTGATACGCTTCAAACACACTTCGATTATAATACAGCTTATGAGCGATGAAATTCTGATTTTTCCCACTGACGAAAAACCCTCCCGGGCCGATGCCATTCGCAACCGCCGCCGCCTGCTGGAAATTGCCCGGCAGATGCTGGATGATGGCACCCTGGAAGTCTCGACCATGTCCGATATTGCCCGCACCGCCGGCGTGGGCAAGGGCACGCTCTACCGCCACTTTGCCGATAAATCTGAACTGTGCCACGCCCTGCTGGATGAAGCCATGCGCGATTTTCAGGCCCGCACGCTCAGCGCCCTGGGCAGCGGCCACCTGCCGGCCGCCACCCTGCGCTGGTTCCTGAGCGAAACGCTGGCCTATGTGGAACGCCACAGCCAGGCGCTGCACGAAGCCGCGGCCCGTTCCCGCCCGGCGGATATGCTGGGCCACCCGGCGCATCTGTGGTGGCGGCAGACCATCCGCGGCCTGCTGGAACAATGCGGCCTGCGCCAGGATGTGGATTATCTGGCCGATGTGCTGTATGTCATGATCGATATTCAGACAGTGCGCTTTCAGCAGCAGCGCGGCAGCAGCCGGGCCAGCCTGGAGCAGGGCCTGCTGACGCTGCTGGACGGCATCCTCGCCACCCGCCCCGCC
>JALOOI010000071.1 GCA_025454495.1 Anaerolineae bacterium | reverse complement strand
GCGGCTGCGCCCCTCACGCCGCCTTCGCGCCGGATGCCTTACGCGCACTGGCTGCGGCTGGTGCTGCCCTACACACAGCACCCCACCGCTGCCGACCTCAACGACAGCATCATGGCGGAACAGGCCCGGCGCGGCGAAGCCATCACCGGGCGGGTGCATTACGCCAAATGGTCCACGCGGGCGGTGTATGAGCTGTATCAACTGATGCGCATCACGGCGGTGCATCTGCCGGAAGTGACCGCGCCGCTGCTGGTGCTGTCGGCGGCGCAGGATCAAACCGTGCTGCCGCAGGACGCGCTGCACATTCAACAGCAGGTACGCAGTTTGCACATCGAAACGGCCGTGCTGCCGCAGGGCGGGCATATTGTGTTGCAGGATGTCGGGCGGGAGGCGGCCTTTGCCATCATCGGGGAGTTTCTGGCGCGGCAGGCGGCCGGGCCGGCGGGCAGCGACTGAAGCCGCTTAAAGCACGCCGATGTCGATGAGCGCAGCGCGAATTTCTTCCAGCGGAAAGCCCATCACGCTGGTATAACTGCCATCAATGTGGGCTACCGGGCGAAACAGCTCATGCTGGATGGCATAGCTGCCGGCTTTGTCGAAGGGGTCGCCGGTGGCGATGTACGCTTCAATGTCGTCATCGCTGTAATCGCGCATGGTGACGAGCGTTTGCACCGCCTGCGTCATCCCGCTGAGCGCGTGGTCATGGCGCTGGAGCAGCGTGAAGGCCGTGCACACCACATGCGTCCGGTTACGCAGGCGGCGCAGCATGTGGCGGGCTTCGGCGGCATCCGCCGGCTTGCCCAGAATTTCGCCCGCATCGGTGATGCCGATGGTATCCGCCGCCAGGATGACCACCGTATCCGCCGCCAGGATGGCCGTCACCTCATCCACCCGGGCCGCGACCGCCTCGGCTTTTTCCCGCGAAAGCCGCCGGACATACGCCAGCGGCGGCTCTCCGGGGTGCTGTGTTTCGTCAATCGCCGGCTTCACAATGTGGAACGTCACCCCCAGGCGGGCCAGCAGCTCGCGGCGGCGGGGGGAACTGGAAGCCAGGATTAAATGCGACATGGCGGCCTAATTGCGGCGCGGATCATGATCGTGGTCGTGGTCATGATCGTGCTCGTCGCCGTCTTCCTCGTCTTCCTCGTCCATCTGGCTGTACAGCTCATCAATGAGGCTGGCCGGCAGCCCCATCTCCAGTTCTTCATCGCTGGCTTCGCGCACGGCCATCACCTGCACGGTGTAATGCAGCGTTTTGCCCGCCAGCGGCGAATTGAAGTCCAGCCGGACGACGCTGCCGGTCACTTCCAGGACGGTGGCTTCATAAATGTCGCCATCTTCGTCCATCAGTTCAATTTCCATGCCCGGCTCCAGTTCGCCGAAATCTTCAAAGTCGCCGGCATCCATTTCTTCGATCTCGTCTTCGTCGTATTCGCCGTAGCCATCTTCCGGCAGCACCGTCACATCGAAGCTGTCGCCGACGGCTTTGCCCTCCAGAGCCGCTTCCAGACCGGGCACCAGGTTATCTGCGCCATGCAGATATTCGACCGCGTTTTCCGGTTTGATCACTTCCACCACCGCACCATCGACGGTGAGGGTATAAGCGATGGTACCGACCATATCCTGTTTGAGTGTAAATGCCATGCTATTGATGTCTCCCTGCCATGCCAGCGTCCCGGAAATGGGACTGCAATCCGCGCGGGATTATAGTCCCGCGGCGGTAAAAATGAAATAGTCGCCTGCATTAACTTTGTGCCGCATCAGGGGTGCAGCAGGCTCATATTGGCCAGGCTGGCCATGAGGGTTTTGGTGCCGTAGCGGGCATCCTCAAAGCGCACCGTCACCAGTTCTTCGCCGGCATCCAGCTTACTGGCCTGCACCAGCCCCGGGCCAAACAGGGGGTGCTTCACCCGCTGGCCGGGCTGGTACTGTGTGCTGCCGGCGCTCTGGCCGGGGAAGGGAATCACCTTGCCGGCGGGTGGTCGCAGCGGGGGCGCGGGCTGCTGAAGCTGCTGCCGGAAGGCCGCCAGGTCATTGGCCAGGCGGCTGCGTTCCGGGCCGGGGGCCGCGGGGGCGGGCCGGGCCGGGCGCGGCGCGGGCGTATCCCAGGTGGTCTGCTGGCGGTAGCTGGCGGAGGAGCGTTCTGCCAGCAGCGTATCGGGCAGGCTGTCCACCAGGTGCGCCGGAATATCTGCCAGGAAGCGCGACACTTTACGCACATCGCTGCTGCCCCACAGCATTCGCCGGAAGGCATAGGTGAGGTACAGGCGCTGGCGGGCGCGGGTGATGCCCACGTACAGCAGCCGCCGTTCCTCCTGCAAATCTTCGGCTGCGCCGTCGTCCAGCGCCCGCATGTGCGGCAGCAGGCCTTCTTCCAGCCCGGTGATGAACACCACCGGGTATTCCAGCCCTTTGGCCGCGTGCAGGGTGAGCAGCGTCACTTTATCGGCGGTATCGCGCACTTCTTCGACATCGGTCATCAACGACTGGTCGATGAGCCATTCGCCCAGGGGTTTGTCTTCGGCATCCGCCCGCAGCAGCAGGCCGCGCAGTTCGCGCAGGTTTTCGCTGCGCTCGGCGGCTTCTTCCGGCGTGGTGCTGATTTGCTGCACATGCAGATGGTAGCCGGTATCGGCCGTGATGGCATCGAACAGGGCCACCAGGTGGCCGGTTTGCGCCTGCTGCTGCCAGGCGTGCAATTTTTCGCCAAACTCCATGAACAGGCGGGTGGTGCGGGCCGCCAGCGGCAGCCGGGCCCCGGCGCTCATCTGCGCCAGCAGGTCGGCATACGTCCAGCCGCGTTCGGCCGCCAGCGCCTGAAATTCCTGCAAGGACTTATCGCCAATGCCGCGTTTGGGCACATTGATGATGCGGGCAAAGCTGATCTTGTCGTTGGGGTTGTTCACCACGCGCAGGTAGGCCATCAGGTCGCGCACTTCGCGCCGTTTGTAAAAGCCCACCCCGCCCACCAGGGTATAGGGAATGCCCTCTTTGATGAACTTATCTTCCAGCGCCCGCGACTGGGCATTGGTGCGGTACATCACCGCCACGTCCTGGTAGCGGCCGCCGCGGCGCTTGAGGGCTTCCACCTGCTCCACAATGAAGCGGGCTTCATATTCTTCGTCGTAGGCTTCATGAATGGTGATCTTGTCGCCGCCGGTTTGCGTGGTGAACAGCGCTTTGGGCGTGCGGTTGGTGTTGCGGTCGATCACGGCGCGGGCCGTATCCAGCACCACCTGGGTGGAGCGATAATTTTGTTCCAGCAAAATCACCTGGGCGGCGGGGAAATCCTGCCGGAAGCGCTGCACATTGCGGTAATCTGCCCCGCGAAACGCATAAATGGACTGGTCTTCATCGCCCACGGCGAACAGATTATCCTGCGGGCGGCCGAACAGCCGCACCAGATGATACTGCACCGTGTTGGTATCCTGAAATTCATCCACCAGCACAAAGCCAAAGCGCTGCTGGTATTTCTCGCGGACGGGCGCGTGCTGTTGCAGCAGCACCACCATTTGCAGCAGCAGATCATCAAAATCCAGCGCGTTGTTATCCAGCAGAATGGCCTGGTAGCGGGGATACACCCGCGCCACCACCTCGCCCAGATAATCGCGGGCGACGGCCTGATGCGGCAGTTTCATCTCATTTTTGTGGCTGGAAATGGCCGCCAGCAGGCTGCGCGGGTTAAACTTGCGCGAATCGATGTTTAATTCGTGCAGGGCCTGCTCAATGGCTTTCACCTGGTCATCGGTATCAAAGATGACGAAATCCTGGCTGTAGGGCGTGCTGGCGTGTTCGATCCGCAGCAGGCGGGCGCAAATAGCATGGAAGGTGCCCACGGTGATGGCCGCCGGCGCTCCCAGGTAGCTTTCGATGCGCTGGCGCATTTCGCCGGCCGCCTTGTTGGTGAAGGTGACGGCCATGATGTGGGCCGGGCGCACCTGCATTTCGCGGATGAGGAAAGCCACCCGCCGCGTGAGCACACCGGTTTTGCCGCTGCCGGGCCCGGCCAGCACCAGCACCGGCCCGGTGCCGGCGGTGACGGCCGCGTGCTGCTGTGGATTTAAGCCCCGAAGCAGGGCCTCAGTGCCGGTCATAATGTTCATCCCTCGTCTGCACGCGGGCGATTGTACCAGATGCCCGTGCGTTTAGCCGCGTTCATAGGTGGGGCGCAGGTAAATATCAATCAAATAATCAGGATAGCCGATCTTTTGCAGGCTTTGCTCACAGGCCTGGATGGTTGCGCCGTGGTCGCGCCAGAAGGGCACCCGCTTGATGAGCGTTTCCACTTTTTCCCGCGGGGTGATGATCCAGGTATCTTTGGGCACATGGCCGTAGTAGATCACATCCATCACGCTCTTGATGGTGGGATTTTTGAGGTAGGCGGCGATGAGGACAATTTTCCGCGCCCCTTGCTCGCGGGTGAGATAATTGGCCACGAACTGCGCCGTCCCCCCCAGATCGACCAGATCATCAATCACGCCGACCACTTTATCCTGCACGGCGATGGACAGCGGATGCACAATGCGCGGTTCGTCCAGCGGCTGGCCGGGGCCGGCATAATATTTAATGCCCAGGGTGCCAAAATTGATGGGCGGGATATTTTTGTTCAGCGTCCACGCCAGATGATCGTGCAGCAGCACGCCCGGCAGCAGCCCGCCCATGGTAATCATCACCGCTTCGGTCATTTGCGCCTGCGTGCTGATGTTGTCGATCTGGTAGCGGTAGACCTGGCGGGCGAGCTGCGTCATGATGAAGGTTTCGATGTGATCGGGGATGTAGAGAAATTTCAGGGTGTCGAACTCGACTTCGACCCCGGCGGGGTTGCGCCAGAAATCGCCATCAATCGCGCCGGTAAATTCCCGCACGCGCTGGGCATAATCGCTCACAGGCTTTCCTTATCGGTTCAGTCCGGGCTACCCGCTCAAGGATAAACGGTGGCCGGCAGAAACGCAAAAAGGCGCACAATGCGCCCCATTTTCGACGGCAGTTCCAGTTTAACGCCGGGGCGGGTTGTTACGCACCGGCACCGGCACACGCACCGGCTGACGACGTTTTTTATCCACATTCAGGGCATCGGACAGCCGATCCAGCATGTCGCGTCCCGCGTTGATCACATCATCGAGAAGAGACCGCTGCTTTTTCAAAGCTGAACCCTTTCCATGATTGTGGTGGCGTTCAGTGGACCTAAAGAGACTCGAACTCTTGACCTCTTCAATGCCATTGAAGCGCTCTCCCAACTGAGCTATAGGCCCGAACTGTTTTTCATTCTAGAGGCTGATGGCCCGCCTGTCAATACACAGCCCGCCCTAAAAGGTGATCTATACACTTCTTTAGCGAGCCTCTCATGTTCTATAATGCGCCCGGTGCTATTCACAGGAAAAGAGGACGCATGGCCCATCTCTTACAGCGCCTGGTGCGCCGGCTGCGCCCGGTGGCCGCCCCGCCGGCGGAACCGATGGCCTACCGGCGCTATTTGTTGCAGGAACTGCTGACGCACAGCCGGCACGACTGGGCCGGCCGCCGCCTGCTGGAGATTGGCCCGCGCGATGGGCTGGACAGCCAGCGCCTGGCGGCCCTGCAACCGGCGGAACTGGTGATGATTGACCTGCCGGAAAAACGCGACCGGATCCAGGGCTGGCTGCAAACCATCGCCTGCCCGTACCGCTATCTGGAAGCCAATTATATGTACATGTCGGCGGCAGCGCTGCAAGACCTGGGCACCTTTGACCTGGTGTGGTGCACCGGCGTGCTGTACCACAACCCGGAGCAACTGCGGCTGCTGCGGCGGCTGTACACCGCGCTGAAGCCGGATGGCTGGCTGGTGCTGGAAAGCGCCACCACGCGCCACCCGCTGCTGAAAGATTTGCCGGTGGTGGAACTGCATTACCCGCAGCGCTACCGCGATACCAGCACGGTGACGCACCTGCCCACCGTGACGGCGATTAAAGCCTGGCTGCGCATGGTGGGCTTTCTGGAAGTGATCGATTCGGGCGGGTTTGCGGCGCATCACCCGGAACTGGTGGGCAGCCGCTATGCCTGCCTGTGCCACAAGACCGGCGTGGATGATGGCGATGTGTATTATACCGAACCGGATAACCCGCCCTACCGCTTCGGCGACAGCACGTAAGCCGGCGGGGGCCCACCTCCCCCCGCCCGGCCGCCCTCAGCGGGCAAAATTACGGTCAATCACCCGCATGATGAAGATGAAGGCCAGCGCGCCGATCACCCCGGCGACGATGCCGCCGATGAAGGGAATGCCGGCGATGCCGCCCAGCCCCACCAGGCCCAGCAAAATCATGCCGGTGATGCCGCCGATGAAACCCAGCAGAATATTGCCCACAATGCCGTAACCGCTGCCGCGCACAATGCGCCCGGCCAGGCTGCCGATGACTCCCCAGATGAGCAGGGCGATCAAAAGCTGCACCAGCGGCATCCCGATGAGGCTGCCCACCACCAGCACGGCCAGCGCCGCCACGAACAATCCAGCCAGCGTCATGTCTGTGTCCTCCTGTGTTGTCGGTCACTGTTAATACGTGTGACCGCGCCCAAAAGTTCCACCCGCCGGCCGCCGAACTCAATCCCCGGCCGGGGCGGGGGCGGGCACAAAGCGCACTTCAAACAATTTGGGCCACTGTTTGCCGGTGATGAAAAAAGTATCGGTCGCCGGGTTATAGGCGATGCCGTTCAGCACCTGGCCGCTGTTCAGGTCAGCGCGTTCTTCCTCCGTCAGCAGCCCGGCGGCATCAATGAGCGCCGTCACCGCCCCGGTAAATTTGTCAATCTGGACGATATAATCCGTCTGCCACAGGTTGGCATAAATGGACTCGCCCACGCATTCCAGTTCGTTCAAAAGCTGCGGCTGAATGGGATTGCCGCCATACGTCACCAGAAAGCGCACGATGAGGTCAAAAGTAGCGGCATCGCGCAGCGACAGGTACTGCGTGCTGTCGCTCATGAACAGGTAGCGGCCATCGTAGCACAGCCCCCACCCTTCGCCGGTGTAGGCAATTTGCTCCACCACCTCCAGCGTCGCCAGGTCATACACGAAGGCGGTGTTCTCCTGCCAGGTCAGTTGGATCAGGCGCTCATCGACGCGCTCCAGCCCTTCGGCGAAGTATTCCAGCGGCGCGGGCACGCTGGCCCGCTCGGCGGCGGTGCGGCGCACGTCCACCTGGCGCAGCACGGTACCCGTCTCCGGGTCCACCTGGCGCAGGCTGGACTGGCCGCGCAGCCCGGTACTTTCGTACAGCAGCCCGTTGTAGAACAGCAGCCCCTGGGTGAAGGCCGCCGGGTCATGCGGATACACATTCAGCACTTCGGGCACCAGCACCGGCACGGGCGGCTGCTGCGCCACCACCGGCAGCCACAGCACCAGCAACATCAAACAGGCGAACAGACGACGCAGCATGAAGACTCGCTTTCGCAGCAGGGTTAACAGGGTCAGGGCAGGCTTTCGGGCACCAGCCGTTTTTGCTGGCGCTGGTGCAGCTCGTGGCGCAGTTCTGCCACCGCCTGCTCGATGGCCGGCCGGCGCTCATCCTGGAGCACCGTCAGCAGTTCGGCCAGCGTTTCCATCAGCGCTTCCAGCATATAGGGCGAATCTTCCGGGGCCAGGGTGATGGCCATGGGCATCATCTCGCGGGCGGCCTGGGCCTTGCCCAGGGCAAAGCGCGAGACAATCAGGTCGGCATAGCCCCAGAAATTGCCCGCCTCGGCCACCGATTCAGTTTCGGCGATTTTTTCCACCCGTTCATAGGTTTTCAACATGCGGGCGCGGTCATTCTTTTTGATGTACAGCAGCGCCAGGTTGCCGAAGCCGTAGGACGATTCTGGCGTGACCTGCGTCACCTGGTGATAGGCCTCAATCGCCTGGTCGATCTGGCCGCGGCGTTTGTACAGCCCGCCGACCACGCCCCACCACGATTCGCCATCGTCGTCCACCAGGCGCGGGGAAATTTTCAGCGCCTTCAGCAAATGCTCCTCCGCCTGGTTAAAGAGCAGGTCGCGCTCCAGGATGCGCTGCAAGCGCTGCGTTTCGTCCGGGGCGCTGTGCACCAGCTTATCCAGCTTTTCGCCCTGGCGGCGGAAGACGAAGCCCAGGCCGGCCAGGCCGGGCGCAAAATTGTTCTCGCGGCCGATGGCCGCTTCATAATGGCGGCGGGCGGCATCCAGGTCGCCGCGCTGCGTATACACATAGCCCAGGCGCTGGTTCACCACCGGGTTATCCGGGGCCAGTTCCAGCGCCCGCAGGTAGGTATTCAGCGCCCCCACATAATCGCCGGTTTTGTACTGGCGTTCCCCCAGGGGGATGAGGGCGTTGGCCAGCAGGGCCCGTGAGGTGTATTCGCTCTGCTCCAGGGCGAAGGTTTCAAGCTGGCGTTCCAGCTTACGCAGTTCTTCCTCGCGCCCTTTGATCTCGCTTTCAAAGCGCTGGCGCAGTTCCTGCGCTTCGTGCACCAGTTGCTCGCGGGTTTTTTGCAGGTCGGCCCGTGCCGAAAACAACTGGAACACCCCCACCGCGCCGGCCGCACCGGCGACCACCGTCACCAGGAAGCCAATAGCCTCAAAGATGCCGAGCAGGTTAAAGGCGCGGTCGGTGGCGGCATCGGCGGCGGTGATGCCGTTGGCCACATCCAGCGCGACCGCCGTCGCCAGCGCCTGCACCGTCGCCAGCGGATCGGCACTGGCCGGGGTGGGCGTGGCCGGAACAGGGGTCGCCTCCTGCGCCCACAGCGGCGCAGCCAGGAGCAGCAGCATAATCAGCGCACACAGCGCAGTCCAGAACCGTCGCATACGGGTATCCTTCAACCAGAGATAGGGCCCGGGAGGGGCGTACCGCCGCCGGCGGGCCGGCCCTCACACGCCAAAATGATGATGCAGTTTCTTCAACATGGCCTCTTTGCCATCATTGATGGCCGTCAGGCGAATATCGCCGCCGGCGATGATGGCTTTGATGATGTGATTGGCCGCCTGGCCGGTCTTGAACGCGGTGGCGATGTTGGTCGCGGTGCGCCCGCTGCCATCCAGCACCAGGATGGGGATTTTATGCTCGCCCTGGGCGGTGGCCAGGTACACATCTTTTTCGGCAATTTTGCCCCCGTTGATGAGGATGCCGATCATGGGCTGCGGCCCGGCGATGGCCCGGGTGAGGTTGACGATCATCTGCGATTCGTCGCCCCAGTGGTCAGCCTCGATGAGGACAAAATGCGAATGCCCGTCTTCCAGCACGGCTTCTTCATGCGGGTTTTTGTAGCCGGGGTAGGAGACTTTGCCGGCCGGGCACACGCCAATGAGCGGGAATTTATAATGATGGCGGTGGCGGGCATCGCCGATCATCTGCATCACGCCGGCCTCGGTGCCGCCGTCAATGACGGTGATATTGTGGTCTTCGGCGAAGCGGGCGATGCCGTCATTGACGATCTCGCGGGTGAGGGCGATGTCCTCTTCGCTCATGCCGCTGGCCCCGCCGGTGATGAAAATGGTCGGCCGCGGGGTGAGCAGGCCAAAATGCCCGATAATATCGGCCGGATCACCATCCGGCGCGATGCTCATCGCCGGCGAAAAGCGCGCGCCTTCAAAATGAATCAAAAAAGTTTTGTGGGGTCTGGAAGGTGTAGAAGCCGACATAGCATCCTCAGGGTGCGCCGATAAGCTGGTAGTGCCTGCTGGCGGCAGGGCAGGCAGGGCGGCCGGCTGGAGCGCGGGAGCAGGATGCACCAGGCTGTCCAGCGTGGCCAGGATTAACGCCAGCACAATACCAGCGACCAGTGTTAGAGCGTCCATCCGGCTATCCTGTGATGATGAGAACACACTTTCTCATCAGTGTAACCGCTGGCCGCGTGGACAAATCTCACAATCAGGGATAAAAATGGTACGAAGTCCGTATAGTGTTGAAGGTGCAGCGTGTCCGATTTATCCCAATCGTTACTGGCCTGGTATGCAGTTCATGCGGCTGACCTGCCCTGGCGTGCCACCCGTGATGCCTACCGGGTCTGGCTGTCAGAAATGATGCTCCAGCAGACGCAAATTGATACGGTTATCCCCTATTATAGGCGTTTTCTGGAAAAATACCCGTCGGTGCAGGCGCTGGCCGCCGCCCCGCGCGCTGAGGTGCTTAAATTGTGGGAAGGCCTGGGGTATTACCGCCGGGCCCATCATCTGCACCAGACGGCGCAGATCGTCACGGAGCAGCACGGCGGCGTATTCCCTGCCACCGTGGCCGGGCTGCTGCGGCTGCCGGGCATCGGCCGTTATACGGCCGGGGCCATTGCCAGCATCGCCGGGGGTGAACGTGCGCCGGTGCTGGATGGCAACGTGATACGGGTGCTGACGCGCCTGCTGGATATGCCGGATGATGTGACGGCGGCGGCGGTGCAACAACGGCTGTGGCAGATTGCGACTGACCTGCTGCCGGCGGAGCAGTGCGGCGATTATAACCAGGCGCTGATGGAACTGGGGCAAACGCTGTGCACGCCGCGCCAGCCGGCCTGTGAGCGCTGCCCGGCGCGGGCCCTGTGCCGGGCGTATGCGGCCGGCACCCAGGCACAGCGCCCGGTGAAGCCCAAAAAAGCCCCCACGCCCCATTATGATGTGGCCGCCGGCCTCATTTATGCTGCTGATGGCCGCCTGCTGATCGCGCAGCGGCCGGACGGGGGGCTGCTGGGCGGGCTGTGGGAATTCCCCGGCGGCAAGCAGGAGGCGGGCGAAACGCTGCCGGAGTGCCTGCGGCGCGAACTGCGCGAAGAACTGGCCATCACGGTGGAGGTGGGAGAACTGTTCGTGAAGGTGAAGCACGCCTTCACCCATTTTAAGATTACGCTGCACGCTTTTGAATGCCGCTACCTGGGGCCGCTGCCGCCCCACACCGCACCGCAGCCGCTGGCGGCGCAGGCCTGGGCCTGGGTGCAGCCGGCGGAACTGGCACAGTATGCTTTTGGCAAAGCCGACCGGGACGTGATCGCGGCGCTGGCCCGGCGGGGGCGGCGGCTGCTGTAGTGCCGCCAGCTTCACTTTACCGAGGTACGCGGCAGCGGGTTATCCGGCAGCGGGCTGCTCCAGCCCACCCGGAACAGCAGTTTAGAACTGCCCAGGGTGATGGTGTCGCCATTGGTCAACGGGTGGCCTGTGTCGCCGGCCACGCGGGTATTGTTGACGAAGGTACCGTTGCTGCTGTTAAGATCGTAAATGTGCCAGGCCCCGCTGCTGCGCTGCAACCGGGCGTGCGGGCGCGAAACCGATTGATCCTGGAGCAAAATTTCCCAGGTGGCGGTGGTGGTGGCCCGCCCCAGGGTGACCGTCTCCAGCAGCAGGGCAATCGTCTGTCCCTCCTGTGCGCCATTGGTCACGATGAGGCAGCTTTGCGCGTCCGGGGCGGCCGGCAGCGCCAGGCTGCCCGTCTTCTTCGCCTGCACCATATCCGCTTCGGCCGCCGGGGCAAAATGCAGTTCCGGCACAAACAGGCGAATGGTATCGCCGCCGAACAGCGGGAACGGCTCCTCCACTTTTTGATCGTTGACAAAGGTGCCGTTGCTGCTGCCCAGGTCATTAATCATAAACACGCCATCGCGGTAGGTGATGACGGCGTGCTGCCGGGACACATGCTGCTCCGGGATTTGAATATCGTTGTTGGAAGACCGGCCAATGGTGACGGTCGCGCCTTCGGTGAGGACATATTCGCGGCGGCTGCCCTGCACCGGGTCGGTCCAGATGAGCTTGGCGACGGCTTCCGGTTCTTGCATCATGTTCCTTATCCTGCTGCCCTGCCGGGTATGCCCGGCAGCGTTGGATCAGCCCTCAGTGTGCATCCGTCTTGCGAAATCTTACGCCTGAGTATAACACAGGCACGGGCCTGCGCCTATATACGCTGGCTCAGCGGGCCTTTTGCGCCGGGGCATCGCCCTCCGGGCGCGGGGCCGGGGCGGCCGGCGGCGGCTGGCGCTGGAGCAGTTCTGTTTCACCCAGGTCGGGGTGCCATTCATCGGCAAAGGCCCCGCTCAGGCGCGTCACCAGCTTACCGCTTAAATCGCGGGCGATGCGTTCCAGCAGTTTCGGCTTAATCCACGTCACCGAATCCACCTGCACGGCCACCGCGCCGGCTTCCAGGTAATCCCGCGCATCCTGAAGCGAATGAATGCCGCCCGCGCCGATGATGGGAATATCCTGAAGCTGCTGGCACAGCCGGCCCACCATCCGCAGGACCAGCGGCTGAAGGGACGGGCTGTAGATGCGCCCGCTGATGAGCCGCCCGGAACGCGGGTCGCGGGCGGTGCCGCGCGGCGGGGCCGCCACCACCAGCGCCCCGGCCCCCGTATCGGCGCAGGGATAAGCCAGATAGACGGCATCGTAAAAAGGCAGGCGTACCAGCACCGGCTTTTCGGTGCGTTCCACCGCCGCCTTAATGAGCGCTTCCGCGTCTGACTGGCGAATGTCATCCTCCAGCCCCAGCTCAATCGCTGCCACCGGCTCGCATTCATCCAGCAGCGCCACCGCCCGGCGCACATCCTCCACCGTGCTGGCGATGAGATGCACGATCACCGGAATGGGCATTTTGGCCCACTCCGGCGTATAGTCTTTGATAATGCGGCGCACACCGGGGTTAGGATGGCCGGTATGCACCAGAATGCCGGCATCCAGCGGCACCACGCGGGTACCCCGCGCCGGCGACCATTCGTTATAGGTCACGGGATTGGTGATGAATGCGCCCGGCTTATCCAGGGCCAGCAGGCGGCTGTAGGCGCTGCCATAGCCCAGGGTGCCGGCCGCGGCCATCACCGGGGTTTGTACCGCCAGCGTGTATTTACCGGGGCGGGTGATGTCGATCATAAGAGGTTATCCTGTGCGTGTCAGTGGTACAGGGCTATTGTACCCGAAAACGCCCGGCTTACGCCTCGTGCTTTTTGCGCGGGCGCAGCGTCTCCGGCACGAACAACCCGAAGATGAGGACGCTGGCCAGCCCCGCGCCGCTCATGGCCAGCGCGGCCGCCGGCAGCACCAGCGCATCGGCCACCGCCCCCACGATGATGGGCCCGCCGCTGAAGCCAATATCGCCGATCAAGCGCCACACCCCCAGGAATTCGCCGCGCTCGGCCGGCGGGGCCACGTCCGACCCCAGTGTCATCATGGTACCGCTGCCCAGGCCGTTGCCAAACCCCAGGATCAGCGCCACCAGCAGCAGGCCCCCGGCCGTATGCGCCAGCGGCAGCAGCAGCATCCCGGCCGCCTGAATGGCAAAACAGGGCACAATGGCATATTTGCGCCCCAGGCGATCCATCGTCAGCCCGGCAAAATAGACCATCAGCACATCCAGCGCGGCCCCGGCGCTGACGATAGCCCCGATGGTGCCCACATCCAGCCCCAGGACATCCGCCCCGTACAGCGGCAGCAGGGTACTGCGCCCGCCGCGAATCATCTGGGCGAAGATTTGCCCCGCGCCGCCCACCACCAGAATATAGCGATAGGCCAGCAGCAGCGACCACAGGCTGCGGCGTTCCGGGCGCGGGGTGGCATAGCCGGCGCTGTGCCGGGTATCCCCCATGCAGGCCAGCACCAGCAGCAGCGACAGCCCCACCAGCAGCGCGAACAGCACAAAGACCGGCCGCAGCCCGATGGCCAGGGCCAGCACCCCGCCCAGGGCCGGGCCCACGAAGCCCCCCAGGCGGTATACGCCGCCGTAAATGGCAATCGCCCGGCCGCGCCAGTCCGGGCTGATTTCGGTGGTGAGGTAATGATGATGGGCCACGCTGTACAGCGCCCGGAAAAAACCTGCCCCCAGGCGGCACAGGATGACGATTTCAATGGTGGCAGCCACCGACAGCGCGGCCGTCAGCAGGGCCAGCCCGCTGAGGCCCAGGGCAATCACCTGGCGCGTGCTGAAGCGCCGCAGCAGCAGCCCGGCCGGCACATCGCCGAGCAGGGTGCCGATGGCTTCGGCGGCGATGACCAGGCCGATGAGGCCGTACAGCACGTTAAAATCGGCGGCGTACAGCGGCAGCACCGGGATGAGCATGGCCGTCGCGGCGGAGGAGATGAAGTAGGGCAGGTACAGCGGCAGCAGTGCCGGCACGGCCTGCAAACGGGCGATCATGGGGTGGGGGGGCCTTCCCGCAGGCGATACACGACCGCGCTGCCATGCAAAAAGATGTCATCCACGCGCAGCGCCGGCGTATACCGCGCCTGCACAAAATCCACCAGCGGCACAATGCCCGGCTCACCTTCGCGCAGCAGTTCCGGGAACACCACCACGAAAGTGGGCGGTTGGGCAGCCCATTCGTCCAGCAGCGTGGCCACCACGCCCGGCGCTTCAAAATACCAGCTCCAGCCTTTGATCCAGGTGCCGGGGGGCAGCATTCCGGTCAGCGGGTGGAGCTGCGGCGTGCTGTCCGTCTGGGGCAGCACAAACAGCGTAGCCCCTGGCACCTGCAACGGGGCCATCTGCGCCACCAGCGGGCGAAATTCATCGTAGGCGGGTGCGCCGCCGGGGCCCAGGCGGGTGGGCAGGTAGCTCACCGCCCCCGTCCACAGCCAGCCGGCCGCCAGCGCCAGCAGCAGCCCGGCCGTCAGCGCCGCGCCGGGGGATAAGCGGCGCACCTGGCCGGCCCAGGTGGCCGGCGGCGGCACCTGGGCCGCGAAGGCCGCCAGCGCCACGCCGGACATGATGGCCGCGAAGGGCAAAAAGCCGGTCGCCTGGCCTTCGCCGAAGCGCGGATACAGCAGGAAGGCCGTCGCGGCCAGCAGCAATAGCAGCAGCACCCCCTCACGCGGGCGGGGCAGGGCGGGCAGCCGCAGCACAAACGCCGGCACCAGGCTCACCGTCAGCAGCAGCTTGCGGAACAGCGGGCCGTCCAGCGGCACACCGTCCATCAGGCCGGACAGGTTAAACGTCCAGTTCCAGTAAAGATACTGCGCCAGATGGCCCTGGGCCGCCACCGCCAGCACCAGCAGAACCGGCAGCAGCAGGGCCCCGGCGCTGTACAGCAGCAGGCCGCGCGGGCTGCGCCACACGATCAGCAGCCACAGGCCCAGCAGCCCCACGGCGGCCCAGGCGTGCTGTTTAAAGAGGGTGGCCAGGCCCATCAGCAGGCCGGCCAGCAGCCAGCGCCCGGCTCCTGGCCGCGCGTCGCCGGCCGCCAGCAGCACCCACACCGCCAGCAGCACGCACAGCGCCAGCGTGGTGTTGAAATAGAACAGCACATTGCCATACACCGGCAGCCACCACGCCCACACCAGCGCCGCCGCCAGCCCCGCACGGGCATCGCGCCCGACGTGCGCCGCCAGGGCATACACGGCCAGCGTGATACTGATGACCAGGGCCACATTCAGCAGTTTGGCCACCGTCAGCGGGTCGGCCGGCAGCAGGCGCTGCGCGGCCGCCGCCACCAGCGATCCACCCGGCGCGTGCTGCTCCAGCACATCGCCAAACAGCACTTTACCCTCATTCATCAGCCAGGGGATGGTTGTTTGCCCGGAATGGGCACTGATGGGCAGCCAGAACAGGCTGGTGAGCGCCTGGAAGACACACAGGGCCACCAGCGCCGCCAGAATCCAGCGTTTCACATTACCCCGCCTTTTCATACACAATAGCCGCGCCGGTGAAGGGGATGTCCGGGAAGCGGGCAATTTCGACATAACCGGCGCTGGCGATAAATGCCAGCAGCGGCTCAATGGCCGGGCGCACGGCGCGGACGGTGGTCAGCTCCGGGAACAGCACCACGAAGCGCGGCGGCGCGGCCCGCAGTTCGGCCAGCAGCGTCGTCACCAGGCGGGCATCCTGCGCCGCCAGAAACACCCCGTCATGGTTCGACCAGGTGCCGGGGGGCAGCAGCCCGGTTTGCACCAGCAGTTGCGGCGTGCCATCGAACTGCGGCAGGATGAACAAACGATCCTGCGGCTGCGCCCGCGCGCGGATCACCTCCGCCACCGGCCAAAATTCATCATAGGCGATGACCGCGCCGCGGCCCAGGGGGGCGCTGAGCTGTGGAGCCAGCCCGGTGAAGCCCCACACCAGCGCCAGCAGCGCCAGCACCCCGCCCAGGGTGATTTCGGCCGGGGTAGCCCGCGGCCACCAGTCCCGCGCCGGGCGCAGCGACGGCAGCACGCGGGCCAGCACCACACCACTCATGACGGCCGTCAGCGGCAGCAGGGCCATCACGCGGATGTCGCCGCCGTGGGGGTACAGCGGCAGCCACGCCCCCGCCCAGGCCAGCAGCAGCACCAGCGCCGCCGGCCGGCGGGCGGCATCGCGCAGCAGCAGCAGCGCAAATGGCAGCGCCAGCACATTCAACAGCAGCAGCCGGCGCACAAAATCGCCTTCGATGGGGGCCGGAGTCACGCCGCCGCTGAGATTGACGATGTAATTCCAGTACAGGTAGGCTTCCAGGTGGCCCTGCGCGGCGATGACCCCCACCACCGGCAGCAGCGGCAGCAGCAGCCCGGCGACGAAGGCCGCCAGCCGGCGCGGCCCGGCCACCACCAGCAGCGCCAGGCCCAGCAGCCCGGCCGCGCCCGCGCCATGCTGTTTAAACAGGAAGCCGATGCCCAGGCATACGCCCGTCAGCAGCGCCCGCTGCCACGTCAGCCGGCCGGCCAGCAGCGGCGGCACCGCCACCAGCACCCCGGCCAGCACCATCAGCCCCAGCAGCGTATCAAAATAGAACAGCACATTGCCATACACCGGCTGCCACCACGCCCACACCAGCAGCGCCAGCCCGCCGGCCACCGCCCCGCCCCCCAGGCACCACGCCAGCCGGAAAATCAATACGTCCAGCAGCAGCACCAGCGCGATGTTCAGCAGGCGCACCACGTCCACCGGCTCCAGCGGCAGCAGCCGCTGCGCCCCGGCCAGCAGCACCGCGCTCAGCGGTGCCCGCTGTTCGATCACATTATCAAACAGGGTATAGCCACGATTCAGCAGCCAGGGCACCGTCACCTGGCCGGACTGGGTAGACGGACTCAACCAGACCAGATGAATGATGATCTGATACAGCATGATCGACAGGATGAGCGCCTGCCACCAGCGCTGACGCAGTGCCATGCAGAGCAATCCGGGGGCCTGTAAAACCAGCAGGTGCGCTGGATTGACGGGCCCGCCGGGCCCGCCTACAATCCATGCGCATGAAGCCTATCCTATCGGTTGTGATCGTCAATTACAACACCCGCGATCTGCTGCGGGCCTGCCTGCTGTCGCTGCGTGGCAGCCAGCTCCCGGCCCAGGTGATCGTGGTGGATAACGCCTCCGGCGATGGCAGCGCCGCCATGATCCGCGCCGATTTCCCGGAAGTGTGCCTGCTGGCACAGCCGGAGAATACCTGGTACTGCGGCGGCAACAACCTGGGCATCGCCGCGGCCACGGGCGACTTTGTGCTGCTGCTGAACCCGGATACGGTCATCCGGCCGGATGCGCTGGCGCGGCTGGTGGCGTTTTTGCAGGCGCACCCGCACTATGCCGGGGCCACCGCCCGCCTCATTTACCCCGGCGGCGCGGTGCAGCGCACCTGTTCCCGGCGGGCGACGTATGCCGACCTGCTGCTGCATCATACGCCCCTGGGCGTGCTGCTGCCCGGCTGGCGGCGGCGGCGCAGTGCCTGGCAGTGGTATGCAGACTGGCCGCGCGATACCGATGCCGATGTCGAAGTGGTGCCCGGCTCCTGCCTGCTCATGCGCCGGGAGGAGCTGTGGCTGGATGACCGGCTGAAATTGTATTTCCCGGAAGATGACCTGGCCCGCCGCCAGCAGCGGCCCTATCGCTTCCTGGCGGCGGCCGTCATCGAACATCACGAAAAATCGGTCACGCGCACCTGGCTGGCCACCCGGCTCTACTTCCGCGATTTGCTCATTTACACGCGCCGGCAGCATGGCGCGGCCGCCGCGGCCCTGCTGTGGGCCGGCTCGCGGCCGCTGCTGTGGGCCCTGTGGCTGAAGAAAGTGATCCAACCCGCATGACTCACGGCCCTGTTCCCCCCGGTGATCGTTACGACAGCACCCGCACCGCCTGGCAGCACATCTGGGATGAGGCCTCGATCGAGGTGGAACTGGCGGCGGTGCAGTATCCCCGCGCCCGGGCCATCATGAACGCTTACCTGCCGTATTTGCGCCGCGATGCGCCCATCCTGGAAGCCGGCAGCGGCCTCAGCGCGGTCGTCATCACCCTGCGGCAGATGGGCTATCCGGTCATCGGGCTGGATTATGCCGAAAATGCGCTGCATCTGTCGCGCCGCCACACGCCCGATTTACCGCTGCTGGCGGGCGATGTGCACGCGCTGCCCTGCGCCACGGCCAGCCTGGGGGCCTATCTGTCGTTTGG
>JALOOI010000070.1 GCA_025454495.1 Anaerolineae bacterium | reverse complement strand
GCAAAATCCATGGCGATGACGCTGTGTACCGAAATCACCAGCGGGGTGGCCAGCCCGGCCAGCGCCTGGCTCACGCTTTGCAGCTTTTGCCAGTGGGTGGATTCGCCGCGCCAGCCCATGGCCAGCGAGCCGTAGAACAGGCGGGCCGCCGGGTTCTTCGCCCGGTCACGCAGCGAGGCCAAATCCGGCAGCAGGTCAATGTACCAGAACACCAGCGAGATGATGCCGTAGGTGCTGATGGCCACCAGGTCCCAGGGCAGGGCGCTGGTCCACTGCGGGTTTAAGCCCACCTGGTTGGGGTACGGGGCCACCCAGTAAGCGAACCACGGGCGACCGGTATGGAAGATGGGGAACAGCCCGGCCGTCACCAGCGCGAACAGCGTCATGGCTTCGGCAAAGCGGCTGAAGGCGCTGCGCCAGTGCTGCCGCATGAGCAGCAGGAAGGCCGAAATGAACGTGCCCGCGTGCCCGATCCCGATCCAGAAGACCAGGTTCACGATGTCGGTGGCCCACACCACCGCGTTGTTATTATCCCAGATGCCCACGCCGGTACCGACCAGATGCCCCAGGGTCATCAGGAACAGCAGCAGCAGGACGACCGAAACCAGGAAGCCGACCCACCACCATAACGGTGCATTTTTGAAGATGGGCTTCGTCACGATGTCGATGATGCCGCCGGGGCCAAAACGTTCTTTCCCCGCCGACAGCATCGGTGTACCCGGTAAACTTTGCTGTGTTGCCATAATCGCCTCTTACCCTTCTTCGTCTGCTTCGGTACCGGCAGACAGAGCGGCAGCCGGGTTGAACAGCCGTGCCAGATAGGTGGTGCGCGGCAGCGTGTTCAGTTCTTCCAGCACGCCGTAGTTGTGCGGCTGCGCTTTTTCCACCGCGACGACCGCGCTGGCATCGTTGATGTTGCCGAATTTGATGGCCTGGGTGGGGCAGGCAGCCGCGCACGCGGGCATCACTTCGCCATCGAAGATGCGCCGATTTTCGTTGGTGCTGTTAATGCGGGCTTCGCTGATGCGCTGCACGCAGAAGGTGCATTTCTCCATCACCCCGCGCTCACGGACGGAAACATCCGGGTTGCGCTGTTCGATGAGGATGAGGTCACTTTCCACGTAATCCTTAAAGTTGAAGCGCCGCACCCCGTAGGGGCAGTTGGCCGAGCAGGCACGGGTGCCGATGCAGCGGTTGTAGACCATGTTGTTCAGGCCTTCATGGTCATGCACCGTCGCCTGTACCGGGCATTCATACTCGCACGGGGCATTTTCGCACTGCATACAGGGCACCGGCTGGAAGTGCGTCCGTTCGGTGCCGGCGCTGTCAGTGACGTTGTAACGATCCACGCGCAGCCAGTGCATATCCCGTTCTTGCAGCACTTCGGCCTTGCCGATGGTGGGAATGTTGTTTTCGGACTGGCAGCCGATGATGCAGGCGTTGCAGCCGATGCAGGAGGTGAGGTCAATCGTCATCCCCCAGGCATAGCCGGCATAATCGTACTGGCTGAGGAAGGTGGACTTGATCTTCTTCTTGTCTTTGTTCTGCACAAAATCCGGCTGGTTGATGAACTGCTCCAGCGAACCGTAGCGCACGGGGTCGGTACCCATGGTCTGGAAGACTTTTTGCGTATTGGCGATGGCGTGCTGCCGGCCGGTACGCTGAAGTTCCACACCGCCGGACTGCCACAGGGCACCGGCCGTCCGCAGGGCATAGGCGTTAAAGCTCAGCCCGGCGATGACATCGCCACCGATGCCGCGCCCGTAGCCCAGGGCCAGCGTGACGGCCTCATCGGGCTGCCCGGCCGTCACCCACACCGGGGCCTGCGTGCTGCGCCCGCCCAGGGTGATGGTCACCAGGTTGCCATTGGCCAGGTTCAGCCGCCGGGCGGTGGCCGCGCTAATCATCAGCACGTTGTCCCAGGCGATCCTGGTCAGCGGGTGCGGCAGTTCCTGCAACCAGCTATTGAAGGCAAAGCGCCCGTCGCCGATGGACGGATGCGGGCGGAAGGCAATTTCCAGCCCCTGGGCCGGCGCGGCGATGAGCGTGCTGAGGAGCGTCGCCAGATCGCTGTTGAGCACCGGGGTGATGGGTGCCGGGGCGCTGTCGGCCAGCAGGCCATCGTGCAGCGCCCGCCGCCAGTAGGCGGCGAAATCGTCGCCGGTGTACTGCGTTTGCCAGGTGGACTGGACGATTTCGTAAGCGCTGCGTCTATCTTCTTCCAGCAGGGCCAGCACTTCCACGTCCGACCGGGCCGCCGGATACAGCGGGTTGATGGGCGGCTGGATGACGCTGGCGGTGCCATCGAAAGCGCGGGCATCGCCCCAGGCTTCGGTGAAGTGCGTCTGCGGGATGTGCCAGGTGGTGAGCTGCGAGGTTTCATCCACATACGGCGACAGATGGACGGAGATGCCGGCGCGGGCCAGCGCTTCGGCAAAGCCGCTGTCCGCCGGGGCGTTGTACACCGGGTTGCCGCCCAGGATGAACAGGGTGCTCACATCGCCGGCGGTCAGTTCGGCCACCAGTTCGTTCAACTGCTGCACGGCGTTCACCGGCTGCGCCAGCAGCGACGGCAGGTAGATCACTGTTTGGCCCACATTGCCCAGGGCGGCGTTGATGGCATGGACGAGCGCATGGACGACCGGCGATTGTTCATCCCCGGCGATGACGATGCTCGCACCCTGGTTCGCCTGCAAATCTTCCACCACGGCATTCAGCCACAGCGTATCAAAATCTGCTTCGGCCGGGGCTTCGATGCCGGCCACGCCGACGGCCGCCGCCAGGGCCAGCGCCAGGCTTTCGACCTGGCCGGGGCGCAGGCTCAGCCGGTGATCGGCCACTGCGCCGGTGATAGCGGGAGCCGCTTCCACGGCGTACAGCCGGTTCATGGTGGTGTTATCCGCCCGCACTTTGCGCCCGGCGGTGAAATCGCGGGCATAGCGCAGGCTGCCGGGCAGCGCGCCCATAAAATCAGCATCCAGCGACAGCACCACCTGCGCCCCGGCAAACTGGTAGACCGTTTCCACCACTTCGCCAAACGCCAGGCGTGCGCCTTCCAGCACGTTATCCCGGGCCAGCGGCTCGTACTGGTACCATTTCGCCTGCGGGTATTTCGTCAGCAGGTCGGCCAGCAGCCGCGCCACCGTGGGCGAGGTGATGCTCTCCGTCAGCACGCGCAGCCCGGCACCACGGCCGGCTGCCAGCCGGGTAATCAGCCCGGTCAGCTCGGCTTCCAGGGCCGCCCACGAACTGACCTGCTCACCCTGGTGGACTTCGATGGAGCGTTCCGGGTTATACAGCTCCAGGATGGAAGCAAGCTGCATCACCCCGCTGCCGCCCAGGGAGGCCGGGTGATTGGGGTTGCCGTCAATGCGGGTGGGGCGGCCCTCATGCGTTTCGATCAAGACCCCGGTGGCATAGCCGCCGAGCACCATGGACGAAGCATAAAACAGGGGTTTACCCGGCACCAGCCGTTCGGGCATATTCGCAAAAGGCAAAATTTCTTCTTCGCGCTGCGCCGGGGTGCAGCCGGTTAAGCCCAGCCCACCCGCCGCCAGCGATGCGCCCATCAACTGCATAAAGTTACGGCGGCTCATGCCACTGCGCTTCAGCACGGCCGCTTCCCGCGGGAACTGCGTCAGCAACTGCTGCTGAAAGTCCTCGCTGGCAATTAACGCTTCCAGGTTTTGCCACTGTTTGCCTTCAGTACGGGGATCAGCCTGCACTCCATCGGCATCGTAGCGGTTATCCTTCGACATGCATCATCTCCCCGACTCTAACGGTGGCACACGGAGCAATTGGCAAGACCCTCAGTGTCAACCTGATAGTCCTGGAGTAACTGCCGCCCCACCTCGACCTGATTTTCGGGCGCAACCCAGCCGAAGGTGTAACGGTCTTCGAGGGGACGGATGAAGTTTTCCGGGGCGGTATGGCAGCCCAGGCACCAGCCCATCGACATTTTTTGCTGCTGCCACACCTGGGGCATCTCATCGACGCGCCCATGACAGGTTTCGCAGGCAAAGCCATTCTGGACGTGCACACTGTGGTTAAAGTACACATGGTCAGCCAGATCATGCACCTTCAGCCAGGTCAGCGGTGTGCCATCGGCATAGCTATCACGCACCGGTTGCAGCAGTTCGCTGTAAGTGGCAATTTGCGAGTGACAGCTCATGCAGGTGTGGGTATCCGGGATGCCCCCGTAGGAGGACACTTCGGCCACCTGATGGCAGTACATACAGCTAATGTTCAACGTGCCACTGTGGAGTTCATGGCTAAAGCGCACCGGCTGCGCAACAGCGATCCCGGCATAATTACCGGTGATCACAAACGGCGACCAGTTTCGCAGCAAGAGCATTCCCAGCCCCAGGGCCGCCAGCAAAGCACCGGTCAGCAGACTGAGCTTGGCAATGGTATTGGCACCGGGTTTAAATAGTTGTTGTGACATATCCGCAACCCATCTTCTTCAACGCCAGGTAAACTGGAAAGCTGCCCGCCTGTGGCACCCGCAGGGATGCTCAGGAGGACGACGCAGCGGCTTCATGCCCGCTCTCGGCGGCATCATGGGCCAGCGATGGATGATGTACCGGCAGCAGGCGGGCCTGCCCCAGGAAATAGAGGGCCACCGCCAGCCACAGCCCGCCCAGCGCCAGCAGGGGCGCAAGGTCCCACGCCTGGAACTGGAATTGCGGCATCGCACCGGGCATCACCACCCAGTACAGTTCCATGATGCGCAGCAGGAAGACCACCAGCGCCAGCACCACCAGCACACCTTTGCTGCGTTTGATGTTGGGCAGCAGCAGCAGCACCAGCAGCAGCGCGTGCAGCAGCAGGAAGGCCAGGGTAAACGTCTCCCAGGTGCCGGCCACCCGCGGCGCATACCAGCTCACGTTGTAGCTGACGTTGGCCGACCAGATGACCAGAAACTGCGTGATGCCCAGGTAGCCCCATGCCAGGAAAGCCACCAGCAGCAGGCTGCCCATATCTTTCACAATGGGCGCGGTGATGATGCTTTTCAGCGGCGCACGATCCCAGAAGAAGGCCAGCACCAGCAGCAGCAGCGCCATGGTGGTTAGCCCGGCCCGCGCCAGCGACAACCAGCCGTACACGCTGGAAAACCATTCCGGGGTCAGCGACATCGTCCAGTCAAACGCCGCCAGCGACGTGGTGAGGACGAAGACCACTGCGCCCAGCGCGCTCCAGGTGCGGCTGCGCCCTTCCAGCCCGGCCGTATCGGCCGTATCGCGCTGGTAAGACCAGCCGGTGAGGACATACGCCAGCACACTCCACACCGCCAGGTAAAACAGGCTGCGCCCGACGAAAAACGCCGGTTGCAGGAAGAAGGCTTTGCCGCCCTCCAGCTCGGTCGCGCCGAACCAGGGGTACAGCTCCCGCAGCCCAAAAATCACCGGCACAAAGGCCAGCAGCAGCAGCGGCATCGTCCGTGCCCCGGCTTCGGCAAAGCGCTGTACCGGGTACAGCCAGCGCCCGTTGACCAGATTGTTCAACAGCACCAGCCCCAGGCAGCCCATCGCCACTTCGGCCCAGAAGACAAACGCGATCAGGTACACATGAAAAAAGCGACTGGTATCCACAACCGCAACCACCACGCTGGCCAGCGCCGCGATGATCGCCACGATGAGAATACCCCTCTGTTCGGTATCCAGATTAGGAGTTGCGAACTGATCCGGGTTCATACATGGACGCTCCAGAAAAACATGGATGAACGGTGACGGCGACAACCCGCACAGCTTTTTACAATAAAGGTGTGGAACACTACCACTCGCGGAAACTCTTGCAGCTAAGACACTACGCGCTTCTGGTTCGCTGATTACAGTAAGGAGTCTGCCAGCTTTAACGGAATAAACTGCCGCACGCCCTGTGCCACGACACTTGACTTGACCTGCACACTACGGAGAAAATAGCCGCCCGGCCAGGGATTACGATAAAGGCAGCAACAATCGGATGGCGGGTTTTCAACAACCCTCTGGTGGACGACTGGATGTGGTGTGTGTTCTGAAAACAGGCTGGTTATCCTCTAAAAAACTATTTTTAAGCCATTTTGTTCCGCCCGGTTTAAAAATGAGTATAACCCGGTTACTCCATAAAACACGGAATCCCCTCCTAAAAATGACATTTGTCACCCCTCATTCGTACCATTCGGCATAATTCATCATAAATCTCAACAGGTACTGGTATATTTATGTAGATTTTCGTTTTTTACTTATGCAATATTCATAAATTTAAACGTTTAACCTGCGTCCCGGGCCCCATTTTGGGACGCGCACCGGGTGACAGGGTCTCTTTTTTTCGGACGGAAAGCGTGTTACCATTGGCAAAATTAATGTGGGATTAAAGACGTGTGAGCGGGAAGCGCCAGGCAAGTGCTGGCTTAACCACCTGCACCCGCCCCGGGGGGGGAATATCCCACATTAATGCCCGGCCTCCTCCGCCCGGTGGAGACTGGCAGTGGTTGGCGATTATTTGCCTTCGCGCTATAACTATCTGGCGGGTACCCACACTACCTCGCACCGCAGCCATACAGCACCATCGTGAAGTATGAGGGCCACCAGGGCCCGCTGTGAACCGATCACCAAAAAAATGCAGGGGGGACAATATGAAATACATCGTGCTCTTTTTCCGTTTTCTGCTGGGAGTCGTGAAAACTTTGCGGCTCGCGCTGCCCAAAATGGGCGTGGGCTGGATGTTCGCGCTGCTCACCATTAATTTCAACCGCATTACTATTGTGGAATTGAACGTGGCGGCGGTGGCCGTGACGGCCATGCTGGCGATGCATTATTTCCTGTCGCCCTTCCAGGTCATCGCCGGGCGCATCGCTGACCGGCACCCCATCTTCGGGCTGCGCCGCACCCCCTACCTGCTGTTGAGCAGTTTCACCGGCAGCCTGGTCTTTTTGCTGCTGCCCACTGTGGCCCTCAACATGAGCACCGGCTCGCCGCTGGCCTACCTGTTCGGCTTTGGCGTGATGGCCCTGTTTGGTGTCACCATCGCCGTCATGGGCGATTCGCATCATTCGCTCATCGCTGAAGCAGTCACGCCGCGCACCCGTGGCGCGGTGATTTCGGTGGTGTGGACGTTCACCATCCTCAGCACCATTCTGTCCGCCGTCGTCATGAACAAAGTGATGCCGGAATACAGCCCGGCGGCGATGCAAAATCTGTATAACCTCACGCCGTTCATCGTCATCGGCTGCACGTTCCTGGGCATCCTGGGCATGGAAAAACGCCTGACCGGCCCCGAACTGGCCGCTGCGCTGGAAAAAGCCCGGCTGGCCGCGCCGCAGGGCACCCCGCTGAAGGCGGCCGTCACCGTGCTGCGGGAAAATCGCCAGGCGTGGGCGTTCTTCACCTTCGTCTTCGTCTCCATCTTCTCCATCTTCCTCCAGGATAACATTCTGGAACCCTTCGGCGCGGAAGTCTTTGGGATGTCCGTGGCCGAAACCACCAAATTCCAGCCAGCCTGGGGCGGCGGCGTGCTCATCGGGATGCTGCTGATCGGCATTGTGAGCGCGGTCTTCAGCATCAGCAAGCGCAATATTGCGCTGGTGGGCTGCGGCGGTACGGCCTTCGGCATGGGCATTCTGGCGCTGGCGGCGCTCACCCGGCAGGAACAGATGGTGAAGCCCGCGCTGATGTTCATGGGCTTCTTCACCGGCTTCTTTAACGTGGGCGCACTGTCCATGATGATGGATATGACGGTGGAAGGCGCGACCGGGCTGTATATGGGGCTGTGGGGCATGGCGCAGGCCTTCGGCAATGGCGCGGCCTCTTTCGGCGGCGGTCTGCTGCATACCCTGTTCATCGAAACCGGCATCATGACCCCGGCCACGGCCTACAGCGCCATCTTCGGGCTGGAAGCCGCCGGGATGGTGGTCGCCGGGCTGATCCTGTGGGGGCTGAGCGTGAAGACCTTCCAGGCGACGGCCACGCTGCGGCGTGGCGATGCCCTGCGGGCGATGGAAGCCGGCGCAGGCGCATAAGTTCGGGGGCAGGTTCATCTGTTGACAGGCAGAACGGGATACAGCCGCGCTGGTGGTATCCCGTTCTGGCATGGTACGGTACACCCTGGCACCCAGGAGCGCAGCGTGAAACCACCACACACCAATTTTTCGTTTGATGAGCGCGTCGTCAGCCTGTACAACCGCCAGCGGGCCCACCCGCCGGAGGTAGCACGGGCGATTGGCGCGGCCATTGCCGCCCACACCCCGGCCACCGCGCCGGTGCTGGAGATCGGCGTGGGCACCGGGCGCATTGCGCTGCCGGTGGTGGCCGCCGGCCGCCGCGTCATCGGTTTTGATCTATCGCCGCAGATGCTCGGTGAAGCGCACAGCATCCCGGCGCTGGCAGATGGCTCGCTGAGCCTGGCGCAGGCGGATATGCACGCCATGCCCTTCCGGGACGATGCCTTTGGCGCGGTGCTGGCCGTGCATGTGCTGCACCTGGCCCGCGACTGGCAGCAGGTGCTGCGCGAAATGGTGCGCGTGCTGCACCCGGAAGGCGTGTTCATCCAGGGTGAGGACTGGATGGATCCACAGTCGGTGATGGGGCGGCTGCGCGATGAACTGCGGCAGCAGGCCGTGCGGCTGGATGCATCGTTGATGCCGCCGGCGGCGCTGGTGTCTCGCGGGCAGCTTCTGGCGCAGATGGGCGCGGGGGCCACCGAAGAAATCGTGGCGGCCGAATGGACCACGCACATCAGCGCGGCCGAGCGCCTGGCAGTCATTGAGCAGCGCATTGATGCCGAAAGCTGGATTTTAAGCCCGGCCCTGTTCAGCCCGGTGATGACGCACCTGCGCGATTTTGCCGCCAGCCTGTGGCCCGATCTGGAAGCCCCGCAGCCGGTGACGCGGCGCTTCATCCTCAAGATCACCCGCGGCGACTGGTGACAGCCGATGAGCCGCGTGCAGTCTCACCCTATCATCATCGTCGGCGGCGGGCCGGCCGGGCTGGCGACGGCGCTGCACCTGGCGCGGCGTGCGCCGGCGCTGGCGCAAAACCTGCTGCTGCTGGAAGCGCAAACCTACCCGCGCCCCAAGCTGTGCGGCGGTGGCATTACCGTCCACGGCGAAGAACAGCTTGCCCGCCTGGGCATTCGGGCCGCGGTGCCCTCCTTCAGCGTCAACCGGCTGGTGTTTCGCCTGGGCCGGCGTGAATTTGCGGTCACGCATCCGGCCGCCATGCGGGTGATCCAGCGCAGCGAATTTGATGCGGCGCTGGCCCGGGCCGTCATCGCCCGCGGGCTGGCCGTGCACACCGGCGAGCGCCTGCTGGATGCCATCGCCACGCCCACCGGCATCGAACTGCACACCAGCCACGGGCAGTATCATGCCCGCGTGGTCATCGCGGCCGATGGCGCGAACAGCGTGGTACGGCGCAAACTGCGCTTCACCAGCGAAGACGGCGTGGCGCGGCTGCTGCGCGTGCTGTCGCCGGTGAACCCGCAGCAGGAACCGATATGGCAAACGCGGACGGCCGTCTTTGATTTTTCCTGCATCGAGCAGGGCATTCAGGGCTATGCCTGGGATTTCCCGTGTTATGTGGATGGCGAACCGTGCATGAATCGCGGCATTTTTGACAGCCGCATCGCCGCCCGTGCGCCGCTGCCCCATGGCACGCTGAAGCACACCTTTGGCGACTGGCTGGCCGAGCGCGATATTGACCTGGCGCAGGCACAACTGGAAGGGCACCCGGTGCGCTGGTTCCAGCGCGAGGCCGAAATTGCCCGGCCGCATGTGCTGCTGGCCGGCGATGCCGCCGGGGTGGATGCGCTGTTCGCCGAGGGCATTTCTTACGCCATGGAATATGGCGAAGTGATCGCCGAGAGCGTGTGTGCCGCCTTCACCCGGCAGGATTTTAGCTTTACGGATTATCGCCCGCGGCTGCTGCGGCACCGCCTGGGGCGGCTGCTGCTGCGCCGGGCTGCGCTGGCGCGGGCGCTGTATCGCCATCGCTATCCGCCGCTGTGGGGGCTGTTCTGGCGGCTGGCGCACTATTCGCCGCGGCCGGTGCAGCGGGCGATCGGCGCATGGCTGGCCGTGCTGCCCGGCACGCGCCCCGGCACCGATGGCCAGTCGCCGGCGGCCGTGCCCGGCGAATCGTGGACATGACGAAGCACACGGGGACAGGGACACCTGTCACTGTACGGGCTGCCGCCGGCCGCGGTATGCCAGGAGCGCGCGTGCCGGCCCTGTGTGGCCGGTGCGGCCATGAACATTCATTGACCACCTGAAGGACTCGGCTGTATGACACACCCTGCCGCAAAAACCCGCCGTAATGGCACCGCCCACCCGCCCGCCCCGGCGGCCGCGCCGGTTTATCCCTTTACGGCCATCGTGGGCCAGGATGATTTAAAGCGGGCGCTGCTGCTGTGCGTCATCGACCCCACCATTGGCGGGGTGATGGTGATGGGCCACCGCGGGACGGGCAAGAGTACGGCCGTCCGGGCCCTGGCGGCGCTGCTGCCGCCCATGCAGCGGGTGGCGGACTGCCCGTATCACTGCGACCCCAAAAAGCCCTCGGCGGACTGCCCGCACTGCCGCCCGCTGCCGCGCACCCGCCTGAAGGCCCTCAGCGACAGTGTGCCGGTGGTGGATTTACCCCTGGGCGCGACGGAAGATCGCGTGGTGGGGTCATTAGACCTGGAACGGGCGCTGGTGGACGGCGTGCAGGCCTTTGCGCCGGGGCTGCTGGCGCGGGCCAATCGCGGCTTTTTGTACATTGATGAAGTCAATCTGCTGGAAGATCACCTGGTGGATTTGCTGCTGGATGTGGCCGCCAGCGGCGTGAACGTGGTGGAGCGCGAAGGCATCAGCATTCGGCACCCGGCCCGCTTTGTGCTGGTGGGCAGCGGCAACCCGGAAGAAGGCGACCTGCGCCCGCAACTGCTGGATCGCTTCGGGCTGCACGCCCGCATCACCACCATCAAGCACCTTGAGGAGCGCGTGGAGATCGTGCGCCGGCGGCGGGCTTACGATGCTGACCCGGCGCAGTTCGTGGCACAGTGGGAACCGGAACAGGCGCGGCTGCGCGAGCGCATCAGCAAAGCCCAGGCCAAACTGGCGAAGGTGAAACTGACCGATGAGGCCATCGAAGCGGCGGCGCGGCTGTGCGTGCGCCTGGACGTGGACGGCCACCGGGGGGAGCTGACGCTGTGCCGGGCCGCCGGGGCCCAGGCCGCGCTGGACGGGCGGGGCAGCGTGCGCGTCAGCGATATTTATGCCGTGGCGACACTGGCACTGCAACACCGCCTGCGGAAAGACCCGCTGGAGAGCATGGGCGATGAAGATCGCATCCAGCGGGCCCTGTCAGAGATTAGCGGGGAGGCCTGAACATGACCGCGAAAAAAGAAGCCCGTTTTGTTTATTTGACCATGGATGGCGGGCATAATGCCGCCCTGCGCGAAGCCGCCCGCCTGCTGGAAAAAGAACACGGTGTCAAAATGCACCTGGCGCTGCACAGCGCCGCCCATCTCCAGGATGCCGCCGCCTGGCAGCGGCTGGAAAAAGATGTCGCTGCCGCCGATTTTATTTTCATCTGTATGATTTTTGGCGAAGAATTTGTGCGCCCGCTGGAACGCATTCTGGATACGGCCGCCCCCGGCAAGCCCCTGTGCGCCATCACCAGCAACCCGGCCATCATTTACCGCACCCGCCTGGGCAAGCTGAACCTGAAGCCGGCCGAAAATAGTGCAGACCAGGGCATGTTCCAGCGCTGGATGCAGCGCCTGCGCCCGCGCAAAAAAGGCAACGATGAAGGCCACCGGCAGACCAACCTCATCAAAAATCTGATGAAGCTGATGAAATACCTGCCCGGTGTCATGCGCGATCTGCATACTTTCGTCGCCAGCCACGATTACTGGATTCACAGCACGCCGGAAAACCTGAAGCGCATGATGTGCCTGCTGCTGGAGCGCTACGTCCCCGGCTTTAAGGGCAAACTGCCGGTGCAGGATGCCATCGAATACCCCGACCTGGCGATTTACCACCCGGACGCGCCCGCCCCCTTCCAGACCGCCGCCGAGTATCGCCGCTGGCGCGAACAAACCGGCCGCCCGGTCGATAATGGCCGGCCCGGCGTATGGCAGGGCGCGGCCGGGCTGCTCACCCAGCGGGCCATCATCCTCAGCGGCAACACCGGCCATCTGGATCACCTCATTCGTGACCTGGAGGCGCAGGGCATCGAAGCCCGCACCACCTACAGCGCCCTGCTGGATTTTCGCCCGGCGATTGATACCTTCCTGGCCGGCAACCATGGCGGCGACCTGCACAAAGTGGATGCGCTGCTGAATACCATGGGCTTCCCGCTGGTGGGCGGCCCCGCCGGCACCCGCCCCGACCAGTCCACCGTGACGCTGCACAACCTGGATGTGGGCTATCTGGACATGATCCCGCTGACGTTCCAGCGCGTGGAGGACTGGCGCGGCAGCGATGTCGGGCTGAATGCCATGCAGGTGGCCATGAACATCGCGCTGCCGGAGCTGGACGGCGGGACGGAGCCGGTCATCTTTGGCGGCCCCACCAGCACGGGTGAAAAATTCATCGCCTTTGACGCAGAGCAATCGCTGGCGGCGCGGCGGGTGTCCCGGCGCATTCGGCTGCACCGCAAAGCCAGTGCGGACAAAAAAGTCGCCATTGTCCTGTTCAATTTTCCGCCCAACCTGGGCAACGCCGGCACCGCGGCCTTTCTGGATGTGTTCGCCAGCCTGCACCGCCTGCTGCTCGAAATGCAGGCCGCCGGCTACCAGGTGGGCGATCTGCCGGCCGATGCCGAAACGTTCCGCCGGCAGGTGGTGGAAGGCAACGCCCACCAGCACGGCACCGATGGCAATGTGGCCGCGCTGCTGCCGGTGGAAGACTATCGCCGCCTGTTCCCCTGGTACAGCCAGATCGAAAAATACTGGGGCTATGCCCCCGGCGAACTGCTGACCAATGGCAAAGCCTTTTACATCCTGGGGGCGCACTTCGGCAATGTGTTCATCGGGATGCAGCCATCGTTCGGCTATGAGCGCGACCCCATGCGCCTGCTGATGGGCAAGGATGCCGCGCCGCATCATGGTTTTGCCGCCTTTTACGCCTGGCTGAACCACGTGTACGATGCCGATGCCGTGGTGCATTTTGGCACCCACGGGGCGCTGGAATTTATGCCCGGCAAACAGGCCGGCATCAGCGCGGACTGCTGGCCGCACCGCCTGCTGGGGGCGCTGCCCAATTTTTACTACTACTGCGTCAATAACCCCGGCGAAGGCTCCATCGCCCGGCGGCGCGGCGCGGCGACGCTGGTCAGTTATATGGTGCCGCCCATGCAGCAGGCCGGGCTGTACAAAGGCCTGCGCCGCCTGAAAGACGGGCTGGATCAATATCACAAACGGGCCGATGCCGCCCTGCTGGACGACCTGCGCCACCAGGCGGAACAGCTTGGCCTGAGCGTGGCCGCCGCCGACGATGAACACTACGCCGCCGCCCTGGGGCACGAACTCATCCAGGTGGAAAGCCGCATGATCCCCCTGGGGCTGCACACCCTGGGCCAGGCCCCGGCCGAGAGCGAATTGATCGACATGCTGGCGCTGGTGCTGTCCTTTAACCCGCTGCCCGGCCCGGCCGGCAGCCCGGAGACGCAGCCCACCCTGCCGGCGCTCATCGCCCGCGGCCACGGCTGGCAGTACGCCGCGCTCCAGGAACACATCAAGACCGATGCCACCGCCCAGCAGCGCCTGGCGGAGATTGACATCATCCTGCGCGAGATCGTCAGCCGCTTTGTGCAGGCCCCGCGCCACCCCGCGCCCGACCTGAGCGCGATCCATGCGTATTTGCTGTCCACTGCCCGCGTCCAGCCCGAAGCGCTGGCGCGGCTGTGGCCCTGGCTGGAAGACCTGATGCAGCGCATCATCCATGATGAAGAAATTACCGGGCTGCTGCACAGCCTGGACGGCGGTTACATCCTGCCCTCCCCCGGTAACGATGTCGTCCGCAATACGCACATCGTCCCCACCGGGCGCAACATCCACGCGCTGGACCCGTACCGCGTGCCCACGCCGGCGGCCATCAGTGCCGCCCAGGCGCTGGTGAAAGCCATGCTGGAACGCCTCACCGCCGCCGAAGGCCAACTGCCGGAAACCGTGGCCATGGTGCTGTGGGGCACCGATAACCTGAAGAGCGATGGCGAAGGCATCGCCCAGTGCTTCAGCCTGCTGGGCGTGCGCCCGGTGGAAGATGAACTGGGCAGCATCAGCGATGTGGCGCTCATCCCGCTGGCCGAACTGGGCCGCCCGCGGATTGACCTGGTGATGACCATCAGCGGCATTTTCCGCGATCTGTTCCAGCACCAGGCCGGGCTGCTGGATAAGGCCGTGCGCCTGTGCGCCGAAGCCGACGAGCCGCTGACCATGAATTTCGTCCGCAAACACACCCTGGCCCACGCCGCCGAACTGGGCATCTCCTTTGACCAGGCCACCGCCCGCGTGTACTGCAACGCCTCCGGCTCCTACGGGGCCAACGTCAATCACCTGGTGGATAGCAGCACCTGGGAAAACGACGACGAGATTAGCGATGTGTTCCTGGCCCGCAAATCCTTCGCCTATCGCCAGGGCGGCCGGTGGGAGGCCAACCGGGCCGTGATGGAACGCAGCCTGGCCACCGTGGCCGCCGCCTTCCAGAACATCGACAGCTTTGAAATGGGCATCAGCGATGTCGATCATTACTACGAATACCTGGGCGGCGTGACCAAGAGCGTGGAAAAGCTGCGCGGCGACCGGCCGGCGGTGCTGGTGGCGGATGCCATCTCGCTCAATGATCGCCTGTCCACCCTCGACCAGATGGTGCGGCTGGAAAGCCGGGCCAAACTGCTGAACCCCAAATGGTACGAAGCTATGATGCAGCACGGCTACGAAGGCGTGCGCGAAATTGAAACGCGGGTGAGCAACACCTACGGCTGGAGCGCCACCGCCGATGCCGTGGAAGGCTGGGTGTACAACGATGTGGCGGAAACCTTCCTGCTGGATGAGACCATGCGGGAACGCCTGGCCCGGGCCAACCCGCACGCCACCGCCGCCATCGCCCGCCGCCTGCTGGAAGCAGATGCCCGCGGCTTCTGGGAGGCCAGCGATGACATGATCGACCGGCTGCGCGAGATTTACGGCAACCTGGAAGACCGGCTGGAAGGTATCGCTGCCGGCTGAGGCCGGGCCCTTTATACCCTGTTGATCCTTGCAGGCGGCGCACACCGGCAGATGAACGGGCTGCGCCGCCTGCGTTTGCGCCAGGAGACAGTCCCGCCATGACGGCACCGCGACGGGCCGGCGGCAGCGCCGGCACACATCTGCCTTTTCCCGCCCTGGTGGGGCTGGAAACCGTCCAGCAGGCGCTCATCCTGCTGACGATTGACCCGCGGCTGCGCGGGGTGATCCTGGCGGCCCCCGCCGGCACCGGCAAAAGCAGCCTGGCCCGCGGCCTGCGTGACCTGTCCGGCCGGGATGTGCCCTTTGTGGAGCTGCCGGCCAGCATTGATATTGAAAATCTCCTGGGCGGCCCCGACCTGGAAGCCACGCTGCGTACCGGCCGCCTGGTGCTTCAGCGCGGGGTGCTGGCCCGGGCCCACGGCGGCATCGTGTATGCCGATGGCATCAATTTGATGACCGATGCCACCACCAACCTGCTGCTGAGCGTGCTGGATGAAGGGCAGGTCAACCTCCAGCGCGACGGCATCAGCCTGGTGCAGCCGGCCCGCTTTAGCCTGGTGGGTTCCTATGACCCGGCCGAGGGGCTGCCACGCAAGCACCTGCTGGATCGCCTGGGGTTGATCGTGGCGCTGCCGGGCCAGCGCAGCCCCGACCAGCGCCGCCGGGTGCTGGAGCATAACCTGCGCCGGCCGCCGCACACCTGGCGCGATGACCTGGCTTTTTTGCGCGGGGTGATCCTGGCCGCGCGGGACTTTTTGCCCCGCGTCACGCTGCGGGCCGACCAGTTACGCACCCTGAGCACCATCGCGCTGCATTACGGCGTGGAAGGCCACCGGGCCGATCTGTTCGCCGGGCTGGCGGCCTGCGCTTCGGCGGCGTATGACCTGCGCGAAGACGTGACGCAGGAAGATTTAGAACTGGCGGTACGCCTGGTCATGCTGCCGCGGGCCACACAGCTCCCCGCCAGCCCGCCGGACGACCTGCCCGCCCCGCCACCCCCGCCCCCGTCGCCAGACCTGCCGGATCAGCCGGAGGCAGCGCCGGAGGACGCACCCGACGAAGACACCCCGCCGCCCGAAACAGCCGGGCTGCCGGAAGACCTGCTGCCCCCGCCGGAACAGATTTTAGAAGCGCTGGCCACCGAATTACCGCCGAGCCTGGAGGCTTTACCCTTCCAGCATTTGCGCCGCGGCGCGGCCGGCTCCCGCGGGACGACGGCCGCCCGGCGCGGGCGGCATGTGGGCAGCACCCCCGGCAAAGCCAGCCAGGGCCGGCTGGACATCATCGCCACGCTGCGGACGGCCGCCCCCTGGCAGCCCATCCGCCGGGCCCGGCCGGCCCCGCCCACCACCAGCGCCGACCGCGACCGTCGCCGCATCCACATCACCCCGGCTGATGTGCGCCTGAAGCGCTACCGCAGCAAGGCCGGGGCGCTCTTTTGCTTCGCGGTGGATGCCAGCGGCAGCATGGCCCTGCACCGGATGCGCCAGGCCAAAGGCGCAGTTCACACCCTGCTGGGCCAGGCCTATGTCAAACGCGACCGCGTGGCGCTGATCGCCTTTCGCGGCGAACAGGCCGATTTGCTGATGCCGCCCACCCACAGCGTCGAACTGGCGCGGCGGGCGCTGGATGTGCTGCCCACCGGGGGCGCTACGCCGCTGGCCGCCGCCCTGCTGCTGGCCACCGAAGTCGCCCGCCAGGCGCGGCAGCGCGGCATCCTGCAAACTATCCTGGTGCTGCTGACCGACGGCCGCGCCAACCAGCCCTTCCAGCCGGGCAGCGACCCCGATACGGAGTTGCAGCAGATCGGGCGGTATGTGGCCCTCAGCGGCCTGCGTGTGATCGTGGTGGATACCAAGCGCAGCTACCTCAGCCAGGGCGAAGCCCGCCGGCTGGCCGGCTGGCTGCACGGGGAATACGCTTACCTGCCCAACGCCAGCGGGCAGCAGATCGGGAGGTGGGTGGCCGAACAACGCTGAGGCCGGTGCTTCACCCTTCTTTACTCGCCTTCAGGTGGCAGGATAACATCTCATGAACATGCTGGAAATTTTGGCCCTCAACATTTTTTCGCCGGTGGTCCTGGCATTTTTACTCGGCATTTTCATGATCCTGGTCAAAAGCGACATGAAAATCCCGGAGCAGGTGTATTCCATCATCTCCATTTACCTGCTGTTTGCCATGGGGCTGAAGGACGGGTTTGATCTGGCGCGGTCGCCGGCACCGGGCATTGGCCCGGCGGCGCTGGTGGCGCTGTTCTTCGGCATTGGTGTACCGCTGTGGGCCTACTGGATTTTGAAGCGCTTTGGCAAACTGAACGACTCCAATGCCATTTCCATCGCCATTCATTATGGCACCGTCTCGGCGGTCACGCTCAGCGCCACCATCGCTTTCCTTAATGAAGCGAATGAGTCCTTTGAGCGCTTCATGCCCACGCTGTATATCCTGATGGAAATTCCGGCCATCGCCGTGGGGCTGATGCTGGCCGGCTGGAAGCTGAGCAATAAAACGCAAACTTTCCCGCACATCCTGCGGGAAGCGCTCACCGGCAAGGGTTTTTTGCTGCTGGGGGGCGGGGTGGTGGTGGGTTACATCGCCAGCGAACCGGGCTACCGCCAGGTGGAGCCGTTCTTTGTGGGGCTGTTCCCCGGCATGTTAACGCTGTTCATGCTGGAGATGGGGACGCAGGTGGGGCACGGGCTGCCCAATTTACGCAAAATGGGGCCCACGCTCATCGTCTTCAGTGTGCTGCTGCCGCTGCTGCACGGCTTTCTGGGGGTGGCGCTCAGCACGCTCATTGGGCTGTCGCCTGGCGGGGCGATGATTATGGGGGCCATGGCCGCCAGCGCTTCGTACATCACCGCGCCGCCCATTGTGGAGGCCAATGTGCCAGGGGCGGATGTCAGCTTTGCGCTGACGGCCTCGCTGGTGCTCACCTTCCCCTTCAACCTCACCATCGGGCTGCCCATTTATTATGAGCTGGCCCGGCTGATGGCCGGCCTGGCCTGACACCGGCCCCACGGCCGGCCCGGCCTCGCGGTGGGGCCGGGCCGGCGGGCCGGGCTAGCTTTGCCCGGCCGGGTCAATGCCCGCCCGCTGCAATTCGCGCTTCACCACGCGCTCGAACACTTC
>JALOOI010000069.1 GCA_025454495.1 Anaerolineae bacterium | reverse complement strand
GCCTTCGGCAGCGATTACACCGAAAGCCAGCAGCGCACCCCGGCCGAGTGGCAGCAGCGCCTCACCCGCACGCCGCATTTTACGCTGTTCCTGGCCGTCACAGCCGCCGGCACGCTGGCCGGCATGACCGGGATCAGCCGCGAGGCGGGGGTCAAGCTGCGCCACAATGCGAATATCATCAGTGTGTATGTGGCCCCGGCATGGCGCGGGCAGGGGGTGGTGGCGGCCCTGCTGGCGCTGAGCCTGGCACAGGCGCGGGACTGGGAGGTGCGCCGGGTGCGGCTGGCGGTGGCGGCCACCAACATCGCCGCCATTCGGGCGTATGTGCGCGGGGGCTTCACCGTCTATGGCGTGGACCCGGAAGTGATTTATACCGGCGGGCGCTATTATGATGAACTGCTGATGCAGCGGCCGGTTTAGGCGGCCGGCGGGGCGAGCTTTTCCAGCACCAGCAAATGCGACATGCCCCACGTATCCAGCGGGGTCTGTTCCAGCCGGTGCAGCCAGTCGCGCGCCACGCGGGCCGGGGCCCCCAGGCGGGCGATCCAGTTATCGTAAGCGGCATAAATGCGGCGGTAATGCACCAGGCGCACCGGCAGATCGTCGAACAGGCGCAGCAGCCGCCGCCGGGTGTAGGCCCGCACATGCGGGGCCAGCCGGTTCCGCAGCGCATCCGGCAAATAATTGATGAACGGCGTATTGCCGAAGTGGTACACCCCGCGCCAGTAGTGGCCGTGCGTTTCAAACGGGTACCAGCGATTGGGGCAAAAGAGGACGAGGCGGCCGCCCGGCTTCAGCACGCGCACCATCTCGCGGGCGCTCTGCCGGTCATCCTGCACATGTTCGATCACCTCATGGGAGAGCAGCGTATCGAAATAATTGGCGGGATACGGCAGGGCTTCGGCCGCGCCCACCAGCGCCAGCGGGGCGCGGGTTTGCGCCTGGCGCACGCGCTCCGGCTCAATATCCATGCCGGTGACGTGCGGCGTGGCCCGTTCACGAATTTTGCCGGCGAACAGGCCCAGGCCGATGCCGTCAATGAGCACACGGGCATCGTCCAGGCGGGCATAACGGGCGATCAGGGCGTACTGCCGTTCCTGCCCGGCCCGCCAGACATAACTGGGTTCGCCGCGCAGCGCTGCCAGGTCAGAAGGCATGGGGTGGAGTCTCTTTCTCGGCGATGGCGCTCAGGACAGCGGTGAGGACGGGCCGGAATATTCGCGCTTCATGCGGCGGCGCTCCAGAATGATGTTGCCGCTGCCATTGGGCGAAGGCGCTTCCACCCCCACCGGCACCTTCACCGTGATGCGCGTACCCTTGCCGGGGGCGCTGTCAATCTGGATGCTGCCGCCGGAGAGTTCAGCCCGCTGCTGCATGTTCACCATGCCGTAGCTGCCATTTTTGCCGCGCTTCATGGCCCGCGCATCGAAGCCTTTGCCATTATCGCTGATGCGAATGACCACATTGGTATTCTCATGCGAGAGCTTGATGCTGGACTGGGTGGCTTCGGCATATTTACGGATGTTGGTGGTGGCTTCTTCCACCAGGTAAAAGAGCATCTCTTTCTGTTCAATCTTGAGCAGCGGCTCCAGCGTAAAATCGACATCGGCCGTGACTTTTTGTTTGTAGGTGCGCTCCAGCTTGTCTTTCAGTTCCATGAGGGCTGCCGCCAGCCCCTGGCTTTCCAGCACCAGCGGGCGCAGGGCGAACATCACATGGCGCATTTCTTCCACCGCCCGCCCGGTGATGTCGCTCATCTCGGCCACCAGGTGGCCCAGTTCTTCGCGGTTGCGTTCTGCCAGGCGCGGCACCAGTTGCAGGCGGGTTTTGATGGCCGCCACCGTCTGCGTCACGGTATCGTGCAGGTCGCGCGCCAGGTTATAGCGCACATTGCGATCCAGTTCCGCCATGCGCTGCTTCTCCTCCTGAAGCGAGGAATAGAGCACCGCATTTTTCAGCGCCACCGTCACCTGCACCCCGAGCGATTTGAGCAGATCCAGGTTATCACTGGTGAAGGCGTTGCGGTTTTCGCTGCCGAACAGCAGCACGCCGTAGGTGGTGTAATCCGCCCGCAGCGGGACGCACAGCACCGATTCAATGCCGCGGAAAGAAGTCACCATGGCCAGTTCGGGATCATCATAGGCGCGGCCCATAATCTCCACTTCGCCTTCGTGCATCACACGGCCGATGATGCTGTCGTCGCGGCCTTCAAACGTGTGATTAAAATCGCTGGAGCTGAGGCCCTGCGAAACCGCAATCTCCAGGGTGGTATCCGTCTCCACCATCACCGCCAGCGCGACCGCCCGCTGACGGGCCGTGTGGCGCAGGTTGCGCCGGCCGATGTCCAGCGCGGTTTCCAGCACTTTATCATATTCCAGCGAGGAATTGAGCCGGGCGGCCATGCTGGCAAACGCGCGGGTACTCTCCTGAATTTTGGCCAGCCGGTCGGCCACGCGGGTGGCTTCATCTTCCATTTCGCGCCAGGCTATGCTGGACGTGCGTTCCAGCACATTCGACCACAGCGCCAGGGCCGCCGCGCCAATGAGCAGAAACAGGATGAAGGGCCCGAACAGGGCCGGGTAATCTGCCAGGGCACTCACGCGCATTCCCGGTGTCACCAGCAGCCCGGCCAGCGCCGCCGCGATGACCACCAGCGCCTGCAACAGCCCTTCGATGACCCCCAGGCGCAAAATGCCGTTCAGCAGCAGCAGCAGCCCCACCCCGCCGATGATGCTGGCATTGGTGGCGGCCAGATAACTGAACAGAAACGCGATGATGCCATCACCGGGAATCTGGATGAAGGCGGTGTACGGCCGCAGCCGGGGGATGAGGTACACCGGCAGCAGCAGCAGCGTGGCCAGCGCCCCGATGACAAAGGCCGCGCCCACATCCAGCAGGCTGCTCAGTTCGGGCAGCACCGGCGGGTTATTCCCCAGGCGCTGAAAAAAGATGGCCAGTGTAAACCCGATCAGAAAGACCCAGCGCAAAGCGAAATACAGCCAGTTGCGCCCGGATACAGGATGATAGAACCAGTGCACAGGGAATTCTCCGGGTTTTTTTTAGAAAGGCATTCTGGCTTTAACCTACCACAAATTGTAGTGATTCACAACACTTTTTAACAGGACACACACATCCTAATCACGCGGGGCAGAGGCGGGCGCGTTGCCTCTTCCCCGGCACAGCGGGAAGGATGTTATAATGTGTCCCCAGGAACGACTGCATACATCCCTGGAACAGCATGGCCCAATCTTTCGATCTGGTCGCAGCGCTGCCCGCCTATACCGCCAGCGAACACACGCGGCGGGCCTATTTACGCTGGATTGATCGCTATCTGGTCGATCAGGCGGAATTTCCGCCGCTGGCGGGCGAAGCCCGGCGCAGCCGGCTGATGAAGCTGGCGGTGCCCATGCTGCGCCGGGTGGTGCTGCCGGAAACCATCCGCGCCTGGCTGGATGGCCTGATGCAGCAGGGCAGCAGCCGCCAGAGCCTGGACCAGGCGCGGGCGGCGCTGGTGGCGCTGGCGGAACTGCTGGCCCGGGCCGGCTATATGAAGGCCGCCCGCTACGAAGAAATCCGCGCCATCCCGGTGCCGGCGGTGGCCCATGTGGCCGGCGGCGGGCGGCTGCTCCAGGGTGAGGAGATGAAGCGGCTCATCAATGCCGCCCGCGATATGGCCGCGCTGCCGCCGGCCATGGCCCGTAACCAGGTGGTGGTGCTGCTGCTGTGTACGCTGGTGCTGCGCCGCGAAGAAGTTTCGGCGCTGCAATGGGGCGATGTGACGCTGGTCAAAAACCGGCCCACCCTGCGCGTAGACGGGGCGCTGCTGGAAATTCCCCGCCCGCTGCTGGCCGCGCTGGATCGCTGGCGGGCGCTGGTCACGGCCGGGGACGGCCCGCCGCCGGCCGGCAGCCCGCTGGTACGCCGCATCTGGAAGGGCGGGCGCATCGCCCGGCGCGGCCTGTCGCCGGATGGCATCTGGCTCATCATCCACGATGCCGCCCGTTATGCCGGGCTGGAGCAGGTTTCGCCGGAGGATTTGCGCCGGTCGGTGGTGCTCAGCCTGCGCGATGCCGGTACGCCCATCGAAGCGCTGCACAGCCTGCTGCGGCATCGCACGCTCATCGTCACGCGGCGTTTTCTGGCCAAACTGCCCCCCGCCCCGGCAGCGGAGCCGCCCGATGAGCCGCTTTAGCCCCCCGCTGCGCCACCGCTGGCGCATCCCCGGCGGCCTGCTGCTGTGCCTGCTGCTGTGCCTGCCCCTGCACGCCCAGGATGCCGTCGTGCGGCCCATGGACAGCAATCTACGGCTGCGGGCCGCCCCGCTGGAACAAACCGACATCGTTGGCTCGCTGCCGCCGGATACGCCCCTGCACGTCCTCAGCCGCAGCGGGGACAGCCGCTGGCTGGAAGTGGCCACCGACGACGGCCGCCGCGGCTGGGTGGATGCGGCTTTCGTCCGGCTGCTGGTGGCCCCGGAGAGCCTGCCGGTGAACCCGGCCTATGCCGTGCCGCTGGACGTGGCCGCGCTGGTGACGGGCATCACCCCGCATCTGCGCCAGGTGTATGAGCACGGGCAGCGCCTGGGCAACCGGGCCAATGTCTTCAGCCGCGCCGGGGACAGCATCACCGCCGCCACCCACACGCTGTACCCGGTCGGCGAAGGCCTGATGATCCCCGGTGCGTACACCTATTTGCAGCCGGTGGTGGATTTTTACCGGGGCGGGCTGGCGCGGACGGACAATGCCTTCAGCCAGGTATCGCTGGCGGCGCAGATCGGCTGGACGACGACCATGCTGCTGGACCCGGCCCACGCCCCCGACCTGTGCCAGGCGGGCGAAAATGCCCTGCGCTGCGAGCTGCGGCTGACGCGCCCGGCGGTGCTGCTGGTCATGTTCGGTACCAATGATGTGGAAGTGATGCCCCCCGGCGCTTACCGGGCCAATATGGAGCAAATTACGCAGCTTGCGCTGGCGCAGGGGGTGATCCCGGTGCTGACGACGATCCCGCCGCGCCCCGGCTACGAAACTGCCGTGACCGATTTTAACCGGGTGCTGCGCGAAACGGCGCGGGCCTATGGCGTGCCGCTGCTGGATTATTATGCCGCCCTGGCCCCGCTGCCGGGCTTCGGGCTGGATGTGGATCGGGTGCATCCCAACATCCCGCCCCTGGGCTATGCCGGCGCGGCAGATTTTCGCACGCCCAACCTGGCCTATGGCTATGTGCTGCGTAACCTCACCCTGCTGCACGCGCTGGATGCCCTCTGGCGCACCATCCTGCAACCGGCCGCCGATTAGCGCTCCACCTGCGCCAGCAGCACCGACTCGGCCCCGCCGGCCGTCAGCCGGGCCCCCGTCTGCCAGTTGTACACGATGATCTCCAGCCGGTAGGCTCCCGGTGGCAGCCCGGCCAGGGAGGCCGTCAGCGTCTGGCAGGCGAAGGGACGGCGCTCCGGCAGGCCGGCATCCGCCTGGGCCACGAACTGCCCGGCCGCGTCGTACACATGCAGCCCCACCGAATACAGCGGCGGCAGCCGGTCGCTCTGCCAGCCCAGGGTGACGGCCACCGTATCGCCGGTGAGCAGCGGCGCAGCCAGCGCCGACAGCGCCAGCCCTTCGGGCGCGTCGAAAGTGGCCAGCGGCGGGCCCTGCGGCGGGCGGGCGTAGCGCGTCAGCACCAGATCCGGCCGCTCCAGCAGCCGGCCGCAGTCCGCATAGAACGCCTCCAGCGCGTACTGCGTCACCGCGCCCAGGTTGTTCAGCGGCACCGCCGGCACGATGAGCGTATACACAAAAGGCGCTTCCTGGAGGGCCGCCCGCACATCTTCCAGATAGGCATTATCGCTGCGGGCGAAAGAATTGTTCAGCCGCTGGAACTGGTCATAGCGCCCCGGCCGGCCGTGCATCAGGTAATCCAGCACGAAGAACTGGAACGGCTCAAAACCGGGTTCAGCGATGTGAAACAGCGTTAAATCCTGCGGGCCGACCTGCCGGCTGATGTGCGCCAGCGCCAGATCGACCCCGGCTTTCGGGGCGCGGTAAATTTGGCCGAACACACCGGCGATGAAACCGGGTTGCAGGGTGTGGTACAGCCCCGCCCCGCCCACGATGAGCAGCAGCAGGCCGGCCGGCAGCCCGCGCCGGGCCAGCGCCGCCACGCCGGCCCCGGCCAGCAGCGCCAGCGCCGGGAACAGCACCAGCAGGTAGCGCGGATGCACCATAAACGGAATGAGCGCATTCACCCCCAGGATGAGGGCCAGCACCACCAGCAGCCAGGCCCACAGCAGCCCCCCGTGCCGCCCGCGGGCCGGCAGCGCGAAGCACAGCAGCAGCACCAGCAGCGCCCCGCCCGCACTGCTGAAGGTGTGCAGCAGCATTTGCAGCACCCCGGCGGCATCCATGGCGGTCGCCTGGCGGGTGGTTTCGCCCGCGCCGCGCCGGATGATGCCCAGGGTCACTTCCAGCCACGGCAGGAACAGCACCCCACCCGCGGCCAGCGCCAGCAGCCCGCCGGCCGCCCGCCGCCCGCGGCCATCCCTCAACCCGCCCGTGCGATACGCCCACAACCCCACCCCGGCCAGGTACAGCCCCAGGGCCGCGCCCATCGCCAGGGCGATATAATGGGTGTAGGCCAGCGCGGCCATGCCGGCCGCCAGCGCCACATAGGGCCCGGGGCCGGGGGCCCGCCGGGCACTGACGATGCGCCAGGCGGCGGCCGTGGTCAGGGTGGCCAGCAGGGCCAGCAGCGTATAAGCGCGGCCTTCATGCAAATAATCAATGTAAAATGCGCCGGTGCCCAGCAGGATGGCCGCGGCCAGCCCGGCCCGGCCGCCGTACACAGCCCGCCCCAGGCGATAGACGGCCGCCACCGCCAGCAGCCCGGCCAGCAGCGAAAACGCCCGCAGCGTCCATTCGGACGTGCCCACCAGCGCGAACCAGCCGGCCAGCAGCCAGTGATACAGCACGCCCATCCCGCCGGGGTCAACCTCGGCCATGGTGCGCCAGATGTCCACCGGCGACAGCGGCCCATAATAAGCCCCGCCGGAATTACGAATCGACCAGTATTCATCCACGAACAACAGATCGGCATTCAGGCGCGGGGCCGCCGCCACCGTCAGCAGCAGCAGCAGCGCCACCAGGGCCGCCAGCGCCTGCCCGCGCCCGTCTCCGCCATTGTGTAAGCTGTTTCCCGGCACTGGGGCCATGGTTGACGACTTCCTGATGCTGGATTAAGAGGCATAACCGGGTGTTCAGGATAACACGCGGCGGGGATTTCTCAAGAGGGGGTGGCCGGCAGCGCCGGGGGGAACCGGCTGGCTCCCCCGCGGCGCATGGTGCCTCAGCGCGATTGCGCTTCCTGAATGGCTTCGTAGGCGCTGGCATAGCCATAGCCATACACGTTGTTGGGGGTGGCCGTGGTGCCGCCGCAGGCTTCTTTGTCGGTGATCGTCACCGGCTGAGCGCTGTCGCGGATGAGGGCCATGGTCGCATCCAGATCACCGATGAGCGCCGGCTCGGCCGACCACAGCAGCGCCACCAGCCCGGTGATGTGCGGGGCGGCCATGGAGGTGCCCTGCGACATGCTGTATTTGCCGTTGGGGAAGGCCGAATAGACTTCCGCGCCGGGGGCCACCACATCCGGCCGAATGCGCCCGCTGCCATCAATGATGACCGGGCCGCGGCTGGTGAAGCCGGTGGCTTTGCCCTGTTTGTTGATCGCGCCAATGGACAGCACCACTTCGTTAAAGGCCGGGTTGCCGATGCTGGCGCAGGTGGGGCCGGAATTGCCGGCGGCGAACACGTTCATCTGGCCGCCGTTGGCCAGGTTGATGAGCGCATTCCGCAGCACCGTCATATCGCAGCGCTCAATGGCCGGGCAGCCCCAGGAATTGTTGACCACGTGTGCGCCGCGGGCCGGGTCGCCGTCAAAGGCGGTGGCATCGTGGGCGAAGGGCGCAAACAGGAACTGCATACAATCCATATAATAGGCCGCGTTGCCATAATTCATGCCCAGGCTGGAGCAGCCGATCCATGTTGCGCCGGGGGCCACGCCGATGCCATCCTGGCCGACGGCCGTGCCGTTGGTGTGCGTGCCGTGCCCGTGCCAGTCCAGCGGGGTGGTACGGCCATACCAGGGGTCATACCAGGTGTAATCGTGGTTGTTGTCGCTGCCGGCGTAATTGGCCCGCAGCACCGGATGGCTGAAATCCACGCCGGTATCGGCCGAGCCGACGATGATGCCTTCGCCGGTCACGCCCAGGTCTTCCCACACGCGCCGCGCCCCGATGTAATCAATCCCCCAGGGGGCTTCGGCCAGCGCATCGGCGGCCACCGGGTACACCGGCCCAATATCGCCCTCCGCCTGGCCGGTGGGTTCATCCAGCAGCGGCGGCGGGGTGGCCGTGGTATCCAGCGGTTGCAGGTTGGGCAGTTCCAGCGTGTAAGCGACATCGCTGCGGGCGTTCATCTGGTCGCGCAGCGCCTGATCGCCATTCACAGCCAGGGCGCTGGTGAGGTAATACGCGCGATAGGTGATGCCGCGGGCCGTCAGCAGCGCCCGCACCTCGGCCTGGGTACGCACCGCGTGCTCCGTCAGCGCCCGGTAAACCGCCTGCCGCCGCGCCACCGGATCGCTGATGCTGCGGGCGGAGGACGTATCCACCTGCGCTTTCATGACGATGAGGAACGAAACCTTCTTCGGGGCGCTGCCGTCGGCCGCCGGGCTGCCGGCGCTGCCCCCGCCCAGGATGCCCACCGCCAGCACCGCCAGCACCAGCGCCACGATGGCGTAGTACAGCCGCCGATAGAACCGGGCGTAACCGGCATTGTTCGCGTGCATGAAACTGTCCTTTCATGGTTAACGGTTGTTAACAGTATAGCGGATTCTGGTGGATTGCAACCGACGGGAAGCAGGCGCGGCGGGGGTTTTAAGCGTTTGCACATGCGCCCGCCGGGGCCGGGCGGCCCCGACGAGCCAGCAGCGGCCGCGTCAGCCGACCCACTGGTGCCACTGCGGCGGCACCGGCAGGCTGTGGGCCTTGATGTAAATGCTGGCCTTGCCGTAGAACAGCAGCAAGCAATCACGCAGAATTTCGAGCTGCTGCGGCAGCCCCACCTCAAAACCCCCGGAGCGATCCACTTTTTTATGCGCCACATCGTCATCGGTGAGGGCGGCCAGCGTGCCTGCCAGCGCCGCATCCAGTTCGGCATACCAGGCCTGTAACCGCGCCACGCTGCCGGCGATGGCGGGGTCGGGGTGGCGATAGCCAAAATCCATTTTCAATGTGTGAAAGGACTGCGTGTAGGCGTGGTGAATTTCGCCCAGTTCGCGGCACAGTTCGCCCAGGGTCATATTGCCCGGCAGCGTCAGCGCCAGGTGGTCATCGTGCAGGGCGGCCAGCAGCGTATCGCGCAGGCCGCGGTAAATCTGGTGCAGTTCGTAAAACAGGGCCAGGTCTTTTTGCATGGGTCTCTCTCCGACGAGCGTTAAGCGATGTCGTTATGATAGACCATTTGTTCTGAAATAGCAAAGGGGGAAAATACCACCGGGCGGCCGGGGCCGGCCGTTCACATGGTGACGATTTTGTTAGCCACGCGCAGTTGTGCCGGGAAGACGTTCAAAAAGTCGGCCAGGGTGTGGTAACGATTGCCTTTTTCCTTAAGATAGCGATGCAGCACGTTGATGGTGGCCGGCAGGATGGCCATACCGCGGGCTTTTTTCTCCATCACCAGGTAGGCTTTGGCCTCTGCCTGGCTGACGTGCTCCTCCAGGTACATGGCCACCGCCGCCGACAGGAACAGCGCCACGAATTGATCTTCCCAGTTGGGGTGCAGGGCGCGGAACTGATCGGTCACGGGCAGGTCTTTTTTGGAGGCTTCCTGCACTTTTTCGGCGTTGGCCCGCAGGTAGGCCGTCAGCAGCAGGCGACCATAGGCCATCAGGGCGGCGCGGTAGGTGTGCTGCACCATTTCATCGTAGGCCCAGGGGGGGCTGTCGCCCCAGGCCTGGGGCGGCGGGATGATGGCGATCAGGCGGTCGCCGGCGCGAATGCTGATTTCGTCATCCGCGGGGTAGCCAATGTTGGGCATAAACAGAAAATCTTCCTGAATATCGCCCAGGAAGGGCAGCAGGAAGGCCTTAAAATGGGTGCTGGCGAACACTTTTTCCACCTGCGACCGGGCGTTATCCCAGGGGGTACGGCTGCTCTCCCAGTAGTCCCGCAGGCGGGCGGTGTGGAAAAAATCCCACAACTGGCGATTCCAGCCGGCGGGCATCCAGCGCGGCGGGTTGGCCACCTCGAAGCCGTCCGGCTCAAACTGCATCACCAGGGTAAAGAGCGCTTCCAGCGGGGTATTTTGATCCAGCAGGCTCTGGAGGGCGACGGCGGCCGCATGGTTTTTATAGCCATGATCCTGCATATATTTGAACGTGGCGCGGGCATGGGCATGGGCATAATGCCGCCGCCGCTTTTGCGCCATCTCCGGGAAGCTGGTCGCCGCCAGCGCGGCCGTCATCAGCCGCAGCCGGTCATCCAGAGTGATGGTGATCGCCGTTATTGCCGAACTCGTCATGGGGAGAATCCGCTACCGGGCACAGAGCAGGGTGAACACATACGCTGTTATTGTAGTGGGCATTGTGGATGGTGGCAAGCTGAGGGCGGGCGCTGCGTTAAGAAACGATGATGGGCCTGGCCGCCGGCGTGACCTGCTGTGGCGACGCGGGTTACATATAGCAGCAAGCTGGAAAGGACTGGATCAGGGGATCAAATCATGCGTGTGGCAATTTTTACCGAAACCTTCCTGCCCAAAACGGATGGCATTGTGCGGGTGGTGTGCCTGCTGGTGGATCATCTTAAGCGGCGCGGACTGGACGTGATGATCGTCGCGCCAAAGCTCGGCGATGGCAGCGTGCGCGAGTATCAGGGCTTTCCGGTGGTCACGGTGTCCGGCGTAACCTTCCCGCTGTACCCGGAACTGAAGCTGGCCCCGCCCGGTTACTTCACCTACCGCGAAATTGCCGATTTTAAGCCGGACATCGCCCATTTCATCCACCCCATCATGATCGGCATTCCGGGGATGATGATGGCCAAATACCTGGGCATCCCCACGCTGACCTCATTTCACCTGGACCTGGCGCGGCTGGCGGGGCATTTTAACATCGGCTTCATGCAGCCGGTGACGGATTATTTAACGCGGCTGGTGTTCAACTGGGCGGATTACAGCCTGGCCCCGTCGAAGCAAATTCAGCGCGAAATGCTGGCCCTGGGCATTAAAGAGGTGGGGCTGTGGGGGCGCGGGGTGGATGCCGGGCGTTTTAACCCGCGCTACCGCGATGCCGCCATGCGCCATTTCCTCAGCGATGGCCACCCGCAGGAGACGCTGCTCATTTATGTGGGGCGGCTGTCCAATGAAAAGCAGGTGGATAAGCTGAAAGCCGTGCTGGAACAGGTGCCGGGGACGCGCCTGGCGCTGGTGGGCGATGGCCCGGCCCGGGCCGACCTGGAGAAGCATTTTGACGGGCTGCCGGTGAAATTCACCGGCTACCTGAGCGGCGAAGCCCTGTCCCAGGCCTACGCCAGCGCCGATATTTTCGCGTTCCCCTCCGCGCTGGAAACCTTCGGGCTGGTGGTGACGGAAGCCATGGCCGCCGGGCTGCCGGTGGTGGCTTCGCGCGTGGGCGGCATCCCGGATGTGGTGCAGATTGGCAAAACCGGCTACACCTTTGACGTGGGCGATGTGGCCGGGCTGGTGGAGGGCGTGCGCCGCATCATCGCCGACCCCGTGCGGCAGGCGCAGATGGGCCGCGATGCCCGCGCCTTTGCCGAAACGCAGTCCTGGGAAGTGATGATGGATGAGGTGATCGCGCATTATGCCCGCCTCATCCATCTGTATCGCCTGTCGGAGCAGATTGGGGCGTAGCGGGCCGCGCCGGGCGGTGGCAGCCGGGGCTACATCACCCACTCCGGCGCTTTAACCCCGGCTTCGCCGTTGTTTTGCGTGCCGTACACATATTCCAGCATTCCCATCAGCACCACCGGGATCAACGAAAAGGCCAGCGCGGCTTTATCCGGGTGGCGGCGGGCCATTTGCTCGGTTTCTTCCAGCAAAAAGATCAGCGCCTGGATCATCATCACCATCAGGGCGATGGTGCGTTCCAGCACCCGCGTGAGCAATTTGGGGTTGTAGCGGGCGTTCAGCACCATCCAGCTTGCCGCCACCATCATGGGGGTCATCGCCAGGATCACCAGCGACACGCTCATATGCAGCGCCTGGCGCACTTCGTCCGGCATGTCTTCGGTCTCGGTTTGCTGCTGCACGGTTTGCGCCAGGCGGGCCATGATGGTGGCGGCCAGGCGCTGCGGGGCGCGGGCGAAAGGCGGGTTGCTCATCAGCCGGTCAACCTGCCCCAGGCGGGCGAACTGCGCGGCGGCATCTTCATCTTCGTTCAGCCGCTGGTACAGCTCGGAAACCTGTTCGTCCGCCAGCACGCCATCCAGTTGTTCCTGCATCATGCGTTGCAATAATTCCGTCATAATCGGGTCAGTTTCCTTCCAGCAGCGAAGTCATCCGGTCAGAGGGGATCGGTGAAGACGGGCGCAGCTTATCCGCCAGGGTTTGCCGGGCGCGGAACAGGCGGCTTTTGATGGCGCTTTCGGTGGTTTCCAGCGTTTCGGCGATTTCGGTATAGGAATAATCGTACCAGTAGCGCAGCACCACCGCCGCGCGGTAATCCGGCGGCAGTTCGTCCAGCAGGTGCTGGATGATGGCCCCCCGTTCCGATTTGAGGGTGGCTTCTTCCGGCGTGGGTTCATCGCTGCTGATGGCCAGCGCATTCCCGGAGGGCAGCGGCTCATCCAGCGACATCCATTTCATGCGCCGCTTGCGCAGCCGGTCGATGCAGTGGTTGGACGCAATCGACAGCAGCCACGTTTTAAACGAGCGTGCCGTATCATAACGATTGAGGTGCAAATAGGCCCGCAAAAACGCCTCCTGGGTTGCGTCTTCGGCTTCGGTGCGTTCACCCAGCATTCGGTAGCACAGGTTGTACACCGCATCCTGAAAGCTGTAGACCAGTTCCGCGAAAGCATCCTGGTCGCCCTGGCGGGCCAGAGCCACCCATTCCAGAATCGTACTATCCACTTCCGCCACGTTAGCCCCCGGCAGAACGATGAGCAAGGCCGACACGGGCCGCCGGCGGGTTATACAGCAGTACGCACCGCCAGGAACCACCGTTGCAAAAAGGCCCGTTCCCCTTCAGTATAACACAGGACCGCCCGCCGCTGACCTGGCGGCCGCACACAGGAAGGGTTTATGGCCACCACCCCGGCAGAGCGCTACGCCGCCATGACGCACTATCTGCGGATTTTTTACAGTGAGCCGTTTTACCGCTACGGCGGCATCACCCACCCGGTGCTGTGGCACCCGGCCCCGCCACCGCAGCAGCATGACCTGAACAGCGTGCTGGGGCGCTGGTACCCGGCCCCCCGGCGTGAGTATCCGCTGTACGATCATGGCTATTTGCACAGCCTGCAAAACAGCGGCCGCAGCCTGTACGACGGCGTAACCTTCAGCCTGAAGACGCTGACCACGCGCCCGCTGCGGCTGAACGCCACCCTGGGCAGCTATTTTGACATGCTGGCCACCTGCGGCGCACTGGAGCGCGAACTGCGCGATGCCGCCGGCGATGCGGCCATCCGGCTGCCGGGGCGCTCGCAGTATCATCGCCAGGTGGCCCCGGCCCTGGCGCTCAAAAGCGGGCGCGGGCGCAGCGCGGCCATCGGCGGGGCCTGCCTGGTGGTGTTTAAGCATCAGGGGCGCTACCAGGCGCTGCTGGCCCGGCGTTCCCCGCGCAACGCCACCGACCCCGGTTTCTTCCACCTGCTGCCCGCCTTCATCTTTCAGCCGGCCAGCGCCGACGTGCGCCCGGAAGAATGGAACATTGAGCGGCACATTTACCGCGAACTGCTGGAAGAATTGTTTGGCCTGCCGGAACAGGAGCAGTCGCCGCCGCCCCCGCCCTTTGACGATCACCCGGCGCTGGTGTATTTGCGCCACCTGCTGGCCACCGGCGGCGCGGGGCTGTACCTCACCGGCGTGGTGCTGGGCCTGCTCACGCTGCGGCCAGAAATTTGTGCCCTGCTGCTCATCCATGATGAAGCCTGGTATGAGCGCATCACCGCCCCGGACAGCGACATGCCGCTGAACGCCGCCCATGAAACCGATGGCGGCATCACCCTCGTCCCCATCGACAGCGATGCCGCGCTGCTGGCCGCCCTGCCCCCGGACGTGCATACCATCATGCCGCCGCAGGCCGTGGCCGCCCTGTGGGAAGGCGTGGCCCTGGCCCGGCAGCACATCGCCGGCCGGGCCTGATGTATTGACATCGCAGAACGTGTGTGCCATGATGAGTATATCGAACAGATATGCGGGACAGGCGGCATGACGCTCGAATTTAACCAGATCGTCGAACAGGTTTACAAAATGGGGGCCATGCTCACCCGGCTGGATTTTGACCTGAGCGATAAACTGAGCCACGCCCGCGCCATCTTTGAGGCCTCGTCTGACCTGAACCGGGTGTGGGAGCGGATTGAACGGGTGCGCCAGCCGGATATTAGCGGCTACCGGGGCGCTGCGCCGGTGGACATCCCGAATGCCGAGCCGATCAACCTGGTCCAGCCGCCGCCCCCCACCCCGCCGCTGGCCACCATCATCGCTGCCGATGGCAGCCAGGTATACCCGGACGATCAACTGGCGGTGCATTACTATCTCATCAATGTGGGCGTGTTCGTTTACTATCATGGCACCGACCGCACGCCGGAGCAGCACACCTTCCCGGAACTCAAATTCCACAAGAACCATGTGCATGATCGCTATGGCCGCGTGATCCCCAACCGCACGGTGGATGACCGGCGCACGGTGGAGGAGATGCGCCGCCTGGCGGCCGAAGCCTGGCTGCGCCGCGCCGGGGGCAGCGTGCCGCTGCTGGCCCTGTACGATAACCGGCTGATGTTCCTGCCCGGTAACGATGTCGAAAGCGAAGATTTGTTCAGCGCCTATATGGGGGCACTGGTGCACCTGCACGATGCCGGGGCCACCCTGGCCGGCTACATCGACAACCCCTACCGCAGCCGGCGTTTTATGCAGCTTTTGTTCCTGAACACCCTGGAAACCGAAGAAGAACTGAAGCGCCGCCAGCCCGAACTGGCCAGCGCCGGCTTTCTGGAAGGCCTGCGCGATGAAGTGTTCTTCGCCGCTGTGCTGCGCCCCGGCGAGCGCTCGGCCATCATGGTGCAAAATTCGCCGCAGAACAAGCTGTTCCGCGACCGGGGCGAAAATTACGAAATCGCCTTTTTTTACCTCAAAGTCCACAACGATTATCAATCCAAAATTGTGCGCGTGGATGTGCCGGTGTGGGTGGCGCGGGATAAGTCGCGGGTGGATGCGCTGCACAGTTTGCTGCTCAGCCAGTGCCGTTTGCAGGGGCGCAACCCCTATCCTTACGTCATCACCCGCGCGGATGAACTGGCGTGGATCGGCACCAAAGACCGCCTGAAGCTGGAAGAACTCATCAATACCCAGGTGCGGCGGGTGAAAGAAGAGCTGACCGGGCAAACGCTGACGGCCAAAGCCCGCGGCAAAGAACTGGCCCGCAGCCCCAAACGCTATCACGATATGCGCGGAGAAGAAATCATTGATGATCGATAACAGCAGCGAAACCATCGTCGGGCGCGTACTGCGGGCCAGCACCCGCGGGTTTGACTGCGGGGCGCACAGCCGCAACATCGGCAGCCATCACGATTTTGGGGCCTTCGTGCGGGCCCCCATCGCCAATGATGAACGGGTGCAGGCCATCGGCCTCATCTACAAGGTCGAAATTAAGGACGATCAACTGATTGCCGAACTCGTCCTGGGCGAAGCCGTGCCGGATGCCATCCTGCGCGACCAGCGCGAAAATCGCATGATCCCGGTGGAGATTAAAGTGCTGAACGTGGGCTACTTCAGCGGCGGCCAGGTGCTGCACAGTATGCCGCCGCGCCCGCCCATGAGCCTGTCCGACGTGCTGCTGTGCACGCCCCAGGAAGTGTATGATTTTACACAGCGGCACGACTTCTTCCGCCTCATCCTGGGCGCGTCCGAAGTGCCCGGCGAAGATTTAATCGCCGCGGCCATTCGCTATGCCGCCGGGGTTTATGCCGATGCCGACGAACAGCGGGCTTTCCTGGTGTCGTGCGGGCGGCAGCTTGCCCGCGATCTGTCCGGCGACCTGAAGCGGCTGGCGCACATCCTGGCGCTCATCCGCCCCTGATGCGCCATGAAACACGGGATTTGCCGCAACTGCCGGCAGCAGGCGGTTTTTAAGAAAAAAGCGGATGCTGATTACGCCATCCCGATCAAAACGCTGTCGGTGTCGGCGGTGTATCATTTTATCTGTGCCAACTGCGGCTACATTGAAAATTACATCCTGGATGCGGGCAAACTGCGGCAGATCGAACAGCACTGGGAATACGTGCCGCCGCAGGATGCGCCGCGCCGGACGGATGAGGACGATGAGGATGGATGAGGATGGCACATAACCCCGCTGAACCCGACCCGAATGATATTGATGGCTGGCTGAAAACCGGCGGCCGCGCGGCCGTGCCGCTGGCGCTGGCCACCCCGGCCGCCAAACGCCTGGGCGTGGTGGTCGGCGGCAGCATCAGCCGCGGGCTGGCCGTGAAGCTGGACCCCATGGTGAACATCGAAGACCTGGCGGTGGGCCGCTATGTGGTGGTGCATGGCGAGCAAAAACGCTTCTTCTGTATGCTGAACGACATCAGCCTGAATGCCACCAACCCGGCCATCCAGAGCGAGCCGCCGGACATCAGCGATCCTTTTCTGGCGGAAATTTACCTGGGCACGGTGGCCTACAGCGTCATCAACGTCACCCCCATGCTGGTGATCGACGAGGCCAGCGGGGCGCTGCCGGTGAAGACGATTCCGGGGCATTTTGCCCGCGTGTACACCGCCACCGAAGACGATGTGAACGCCGTGTTTGGCAGCGAGGGCCAGGAAAATTTCAACGTGGGGTCGCCGCTGGAATTGCAGGATACCCGTATTCACCTCAATTTGCGGCGGCTGGTGGAGCGCTCGATCGGCGTGTTTGGCAAAAGTGGCACCGGCAAAAGCTTCCTCACCCGCGTGCTGATGGCCGGCATCATCAAGAGCAATGTGGGCGTAAGCCTCATCTTTGATATGCACAATGATTACGGCTGGGAGATCGTCAGCGAGGGCGAAAAGACGGTGAAGGGGCTGAAGCAGCTCTTTGGCGAAAAAGTGTCCATCCTCACGCTGGATGAAGAATCCTCGCGCCGGCGCAACGCCCGCTACGATTTTGCCGTGCGCCTGGGGTGGGACGAAATTGAGCCGGAAGACATCGCCATGCTCAAAGCCAGCCTGAATCTGTCCGATACGATGGTGGATGCCGCCTACACGCTGCATAAATTGTGGGGCAAAACGTGGATTAACCAGTTGATCGCCGGCACGGCCGAAGACCTGGAATACATCACCGGGCACACCAACATCGGCGGTGGCACACTGGCGGCCTTACAGCGGCGGGTGGAGCGTTTTCAGCGCTGGCATTTTCTGGTGAAAGAAAATGTGGACGACAGCGTGCAAAAGATCATCGACCTGCTGGTGACCGACCAGAAAAGTGTGGTGCTGGAATTCGGGCGTTATGGCACGCAGCTGGAAGCCTATATGCTGGTGGCCAATTACCTCACCCGGCGCATCCACCAGCGCTACACCGAACTGGTGGAAAAATCGCTCGGCGATAAGGGCATGTCGCCGCCGCAGTTGCTCATCACCATTGAGGAAGCGCACAAATTTTTAGAGCCGCAGGTGGCCCGCCAGACGACGTTTGGCATCATCGCCCGCGAAATGCGTAAATACAACGTCACGCTGCTGGTGGTGGATCAGCGGCCCAGCGCCATTGACGAAGAAGTGATGAGCCAGATCGGTACGCGGGTGACGGCGCTGCTGGACAATGAGCGCGACATCAACGCGGTGCTGAACGGCATCAGCGGGGCGGCCGGCCTGCGCGAGGTGCTGGCCCGGCTGGAGACGAAACAGCAGGCCATCATCATGGGGCACGCGGTGCCCATGCCGGTGGTGATTAAACCGCGCACCTACGACAACGATTTTTACAACGCCATCATGGGCCCCGGCCCGGGCCTGGCCCCGGTGGCGACGGAACAGGCCCGCAAAAGCCTGGGCAGCGGCGGGCAGCGGCGCATTTAAGCGGGGGATGATGGCGGGGGATGGTTTATACCGCCGACGGGCCATGAACTACCGGGATTTGTAGCTCTGTGACCAGATCATCACCTTGATCGGATTGTGA
>JALOOI010000265.1 GCA_025454495.1 Anaerolineae bacterium | reverse complement strand
CACTCTACAGCCGGGCCGCATTTGTCGTTACAATGCCCGTCGTAGGCTGAGGCAGAAATGGCGGCGGGCGATGCAACGATGGCGGCGAGGGCTGGTGCTGGTGCTGGTGAATGTGGCGCTGGTGGCGCTGCTGCTGGAGGGGGCGCTGCGCCTGGCGGCTGACCGGCTGCCGGGGCGGCTGGCGGCGGCGGCCCGCTACGCGCAAACCGGGCAATTATACGCCCAGGACTGGACTCCCGCCTGGCAATCCAACCCGGATCACACCTACATTTTAAAGCCCGGCCTCACCGATGTGCTGCAATATGGCAGCCCGTCGGTCAGTTTTCGGCTGACGACGATTGAACTGTGGGCCGGCGGCGGGGTGGGTTTTCGCACCCGCCCGATTGATTATTTTGTGGATGCGGTGGTGGTGGGCGATTCCTTCGGCCTGTGCTTTACCGAGCAGGCGGCGTGCTGGGTGGAGCAACTGCCGGGCTATTTTGTGCCGCCCTTTGGCATCGTCAACCTCAGCCAGCCGGTGACGGGCAGCACCAGCCACGCCCGCATCCTGGCAGATTTTGGCGCACCGCTGCGGCCGCCGCTGGTGATCTGGCAGTTTTTCGGCAACGATTTTAACGATGATTACGGGCTGTCCACCTTTGGCACAGACCCCGCGCCGGCCGATGCGGTGACGGCTGCGCCGGGGCCGGGGGACTGGCTGCAACGGCATTCGGTGGCGGCGGCGGTGCTGGCCACGGCCCTCACCGGCGCGCTGCCGGGGCTGGATGGCAGCGCGCGCCTGTTTGAAGAAGCGTACAGCGTGCCGGTGGGCGGGGAGGTGCTGCGGTTTGGCGCACCCTATGAACAGCAGGCGCTGGATATGGCGCTGCCGCGCAACCAGGCCGGGCTGGCGCTCTCCCGGCAGGCGCTGCGGGCGGCCCGCGAGCAGGTGAACGCCTGGGGCGGGCGGCTGGCGGTGGTCATCATCCCCACCCGCGAAGAAGTGTATGCCCCGCTGACCGAACCGATCATGGGCGCGGCCGCGCTGGACAAACTGCGGTCGGCGCGGGCGGCCATGCAGGGACTGTGTGTGGAACTGGCGCTGCCCTGTTACGACGCGCTGGCGGCGCTTCAGGCGCACCCGGACGAACTGCTGTACTACAGCGATGATATGCACCTCAACCCGCGCGGGAACAGCGTGCTGGCCGCCGCGCTGGCCGGCTGGCTGGTGGAACAGGGCCTCATCGCGCCGGAACGCCGGGCCGGCGATTAACCGCGCCGCCGCCGCGTGTTCAGGCCGGCCAGCCAGCCCAGGGCAAAGATGAGCAGCAGCAGCAGCAGCCCCCGGTTGGTCCGTGCGTCCGGCGGGGCCATGCGGGCCCCCCACTGCCGCCGTAAGCCGCGCCGGTACACCGGGATCATCAGCGCGGCCGCCAGCACATCCACCCGGAACAGCGTGAACGGGGTGGCCGACAGCAGCGGCGGCACCCCGTCCGGCGGTGGCTGCCCGGCCGGGGTCATCTTCGCCACGGTAAAGCTGTCGCCGTCCTGCGTCACCCGCGCCAGCACCTCGCCGGTCGCGTCAATGATGCGCGTTTGCGGCCGGTAGCCCGCCTCGATGCGTACCTCATCCGCCTGCGCCAGGTGGTGCCAGTGCTGCGGGGAAGGCAGCAGCAGCGCCGCGGTGGACTGGCGCGGCAGCGGCAGAATGGAAGTAAACGCACCCGCCGCCGACGCATGAATCACCGGCACGCGCAGCCAGGCCGCCGCGGCTTCCATATCAGCATCAGCAAAATGCTGGTCTGCCGTGGAGACGGGCACGCGCGTGCCATCCGGGAAGCAGACATCCATCTGGTGCAGGCAGGGCGGCGAACTGAGGATGAGCAGGGCATCCACCCGCCCGGCATAGCGCTCCCAGGCGGCCGGGTGCGCTGCATCCCAGCAGATGAGCAGCCCCAGTTTGCCCAGGGCCGTTTCGGCGATGGTGATGCCGTGCCCCTCGCGGAAGAAGGCCCGTTCCCAGGCAAAGGGATACTGTTTGTCGTAGCGCCACAGCACGCCATCCGGGGCGATGAGCAGGGCGCTGTTGTACACATGGTCGCCATCCAGCAGCAGCAGCGTGCCGGCCAGGTGTACCTGGTGCTGCGCGGCCTGCGCCCGCAGCCACGCGACCGTGGGGCCCTCCAGTGGTTCGGGGTGTTCAAAATTGATCTCGCTGTAATCGTAGCCCACGCTGAACAATTCCGGCAGCACCACCAGCCGCGCCCCGGCCGCGGCCGCCGCCGCGATGAGGCGGGCCGCCCGCGCCAGGCGCTCCGGTTTGGGCGCGGGGGTGGCTTCCATCTGGAGCGCCGCCGCCATGAACGCCGGTTTCGTCGTCATACGTTCCCTTTCTGCTGCCACAGGCGGCCGCCTTAGCCATTGCTGATGAACAATTCCTGACCGGGACTGGCTTTGCCCTGGCGATAATTGTTCATGCCATACTGTAACTGCCAGGGGGTGATGTTCGCAAAGGCAAACAGCTCCCGGATGGCCGGTGCATCGTCATAGGTGATGAGCCAGCGATGCGGGCAGGCCTGCATGAGGGCGGCGAAACGCTCATGGTCGAAGCCGGTATGCAGGTGGCCGCGCTGCCCGTACAGCCGCGATTCCTTCACCGATAAATACGGTGGATCCAGAAAGATGAAAACATCGTCCCCCGGGGCCAGCAGCAGGGACTCATAATCGCCATGGGTGATCTCCACCTGGTGCAGGGCGTGCGCCACCTGGCGCAGGCGCTCGATGGACGACGGGGTGAAGCGCTGCTCACAGGCGGATGCCGAAAAGCCGCCTGCCTCCGCCACGCCGGAGAAGGTGATGCGGTTGAGGATGAAAAAACGGGCGGCCCGGTCAAAATCGGTGGTGGCGCTGGCCGGGTCTTTGCAGAAGGCGTAAAGCTGGCGGCCATCGGCGTAGCGGTCGCGCAGGGCCTGCACGTGGTCGGCCAGGCGGTCGGCTTCATCGCGGGCATAGCGCCAGAAACACACCAGATCATAATTGAGATCGTTCATCCAGCAGCGCTGAAGACGGTGGCCAAAGGCCTGCTGGACGGCCAGCAGCACCGAAGCGCCACCGATGAACGGCTCACGGTATTCGCGCAGAGTGGCCGGCACCTGCGCCAGGATGCGGGCCACCGCCCGCGATTTACCGCCGGGGTAACGCAGCGGGCTTTTGCTCATGGGTGGCCCCGGCCCCAACCCCGGCCCTGACGCAGGCAGGCACAACGCAGCGCTGGCATCGGCTTTAGCCCATCTGTGCCGGTTCGCTGACGATGGGTTGCAGCCCGGAGAGCGTATCCGGCACGTTGAACGGCTGCGGTGCCGGGGCTTCGGCCGGGGGGGTGCCGCGGCTGCGAATGGTTTCGCACAGCAGCCATTCCACATCATCCGGCAGGCGGCGATAAAATTCGCGCATGGTTTCGCCGCCGCTTTGCCCGTGAACGGTGTAGGTGTAATTTTCCAGCAGGCGGCTGCCCAGCACCGCCATAATCGGCTCCCAGCGATCCAGCCGGTGCCAGGCAAATTTCTGGCACTGGTACAGCTCAAAAGCGATGCGTACTTCGCCCTGTTTGCCTTCAAAGCGCACATCCAGCGCCACCGGCAGGTGAATGCTGCGCTTGCCCACCGTGCGGCGGAAGTGCTGCACCAGGCGGCGGGCCACCGGGCGCACGCGCTTCGCCAGGGCATCATTATCCAGCGCGCTGTTGCGGCGCAAAATGCCATTCAGCCGGTTGACCATCCAGCGCGGGGCGATGGTTTCGCTGCGGCCCACGCGGCCAAAATTATCATACTGGCTGAGGCGAATGGCGGTGATGTGCCAGTGCTGCATGAAGATATTGTCGCTGCTGAGCAGCAGTTTGACCGGGTGCAGGTTGCCTTCGGTGGGGGCGGCCAGGATGGTGCCATTTTGCGCGTGCGTTTGCCAGGCCTGCCGCCGCCCGGCCACCGACCCCGGATCCATGGTGGGCATGGTGGCATAAGGCGGCTGCCAGATGCCGAAGCGGGGTTTGCGCCGGAAAGCCAGCCGCAGCACCACCGTCAGCAGCCACACGATGAGCAGCGCCACCAGCGCCCCGGCCAGCGCCAGCAGCACATTCAGCGGCTCGTAGGGCGTGCCATTGAGGATAATCTGCCCGCTGGCCGGGTCTGCGCCGGCCAGGATCACCCCGTTCAGCCAGATGGCCCCATCGCGCACCCCGCTGAAGGCGGCTTCGGCGGCCGCGGGCGTAGCGGGTTCGGGCGCGGCCGGGGCGGGGGTGCTGTCCGCGGGCGCAGGGCGGCGGATGCCGGCCGGGATGGGCACACTGATGAACATGATATTATCGCGGGCGATGTCCGTGCCGGCCAGTTCATACAGGTCGATGCCGACTTCAATTTCAAACACCTGCACGCTGTCCGGCGGGTAATCGGCCGTGGTGAAGGTAAAGTCCAGCTCGGCCGCTGCGCCGGCGGCCAGCGGCGGCAGTGACTGGGTTTCTTTCGGGTTCAGCACCCGCCCATCTGCCCCCACCAGGCTCACCCCGGTTTCCGCCAGCGCATCGCCGCCGGCATTACGCACGGTAAAGCGAATGGCGAAGGTGGTTGAATCCGGCGCGAATTCGTAGCGAACATCCTCAACGACATAATTCCGCGGCTGAAGCTGCGCCTGGACAGCGACCACCAGCCCCGGTAGCAACAGCAGCAACAGCAGCGCACACACCTTACGCATAGCAACCCCGCAAAGACCCGGCGAATACATGTTAACGATGGGTTGCTTTAACTATACGCTGGTTTTGCCTTCTTTCCAACTCTGGCCGCCCGGTGATCGCCCGGCGCGGTGGGGCGGGGGTGGGCGATGGCAATCCGGCTGACCGGGATGGCCGCTAACCTGATGGTATCATTGGCACTACAGCGTATAATTGCTATAACCTGAGGCGGAGGTAATGCCAGACACCTATGGAAAATATCCTGCTGGCCGGTGCCATTTCCCTGTTAACGTCCATCATCACCACATGGCTTAATCACATCTGGCAGGTGAGGCGGGAACGCATGAAGCGAAAGTACGATGAGGATAAAGCCCGGCTCGAAGCAGAAGACAAAGCAAGCAAAGCGCAGGCAGAACAAAAACAAAGAGAAGAACAGGAACAAGCCGACCGGGCAGCAGCCCAACAGCAGGAAAATTATCGCCAGCTTACCAGAGGTGTTGATGAATTGTTCAACCAGCAATTTGGCGGGCTGAATGATATCCGGGTTAAAAAAGATGATTGATCTT
>JALOOI010000068.1 GCA_025454495.1 Anaerolineae bacterium | reverse complement strand
CACGGTCAGGCGCTGGCCAGGTGGGTCGCGCGGAGCTGCTGGCAGGCATTTTTAAAATCGGTCGCCAGGGCCTGTTTTTCCTCCTCTGGCAAAAAGCTCACCGCCAGCGCATTCAGGTTCAGGGCTTCAATTTCGTTCACATCCATCTCGTGCTGTGCAGCCACCGCCACGTATTCATCGGTCAGCGTCGTCTGGTACAGTTCCGGGTAGCCGCTGCCAATCACCAGCCGGATGTGATCGCTGAGCTGGCGCAGCGGATACGCGCGGTAATCGGCGATGCGCCCCAGGCGCACTTCGCGCACCGGGGTAATCACCAGCGGCGTACCACGATCCGCCAGCAGCGTGAGCGCGGCCGCATCTTCAGCCAGCCCCCAGCTATCGGTAATGCGCGACGGGTTCAGCGTTTGCACAATATCCGCCAGCGGCTCCACATGGGACACCGTGCGGGCATGGCACACACGGCCGCCGCCTTTCTTCTCCACTGTGGCGAAGGCTTTGGCGAACTGGCCGGCCGGCTGCGCGTCTTCATGGCCCATCAGCCCCATACCCACCACATTCCCCCGGCGGGCGGCTGCGCCGGTGGCCCAGCGGGCCACATCATCGGCCCGGCGCGGCATATCCCGCGGGACGGTCAAAATCCAGTTCATACGCACTTTCCAGGCACGTTCTACCCGGTCGCGCCCATCATTGATGGCTTCCAGAAACGCCTCGAAGCTCATCCCCTGATCGGTATACAGGATGGGGCACACGCACACTTCGGCATAGCGCACCCCCTGGCGCGAAAAAGCCAGCCCCACCTCATAGACCATGCGGGTTAAATCTTCCGGGTGGCGCAGCCAGCCGGCAAACGTCCGCATCATATCATCCAGGCGGGTGGCATCCGGCCGGTGCACCAGGCGCTGCCAGTCATTCCACTGGCGCGGCTTCATGGTGGCGGCCATATCATTTTGCTCGGCAATCATCAACAGGGTTTCGCGCAGCAGTGCCCCTTCCAGATGAACATGCACTTCGACTTTGGGCATGGCACGAATAAAACTTTCCAGCGACATAACCTTCACTCTTTCCTGTTACAGGTCTTTTTCGGCAACTGTGTGTCCGGGCGATTCCCGGCGAGCATCCCGCGCGGCCACGGCCGCTTTCACCAGCCCCACGAACAACGGGTGCGGGCGATTGGGGCGGCTGAGAAATTCAGGGTGGAACTGGCTGCCGAGCATGTAGGGATGATCGACCAGTTCAGCAATTTCTACCAGGGTGTTATCCGGGCTGAGGCCGCTGAAGCGCATCCCCTGCTGCTGGAAAATATCCCGGTAGAGATTGTTAAATTCAAAGCGGTGCCGGTGGCGCTCGCGGATTTCGGGCAGGCCATAGGTGGCCGCCGCGATGCTCTCTGGCAGCAGGTGGCAGGGATATTCGCCCAGGCGCATGGTGCCACCCATCTCCTGGATATTCTCCTGATCCGGCATCAGGCTAATCACCGGGTAAGCCGTCGCTTCATCAAATTCGGTGCTGTTGGCATCTTCGTATTGCAGCACATGCCGGGCGAACTCAATACACATCACCTGCATCCCCAGGCACAGGCCCAGGTACGGCACGCGATTTTGCCGGGCAAAGCGGGCGGCTAAAATTTTGCCTTCGATGCCGCGATAGCCAAAGCCGCCGGGGACAACGATGCCATCCACCGTCTCCAGCTCCTCCAGATGCCGGCCCTTCTCCAGTTCGTCCGATTGTATCCAGCGAATATCCAGCTTCTGGTGGCAGGCGGCGGCGGCATGTACCAGCGCTTCTTTCACGCTCATATAGGCATCGTGCAGGGCGACGTACTTGCCCACAATGGCCACGCGCAGGGTGCCGGTGGCGGCCCGCATCTGCTCCACCGTCGCCCGCCACTCGCTTAAATCCAGTTCGGCCGGCACATCCAGCTTCAGCTTATCCACAATGTACTGGCCCAGCCCGGCATCTTCCAGCATCAGCGGCACATCGTAAATGCTCTCCGCGGTGGGCAGCGGGATCACCGCTTCCGGGTCTACGTCGCAGAACATGGCCATCTTATCGGTCAGCTCTTTATTCACCGGGTAATCCGCACGGGCAATGATGACCTGCGGCTGAATGCCCTTGCTGCGCAGTTCACGGACGCTGTGCTGCGACGGCTTGGTCTTCAATTCGCCGGTTGCGCCAATGTGCGGCAGAAAGGTCACGTGCACATACAGCGCATCCTTGCGGCGCAGCCCGGTACGAAGCTGGCGAATGGCCTCCAGAAAAATTTCGCCTTCAATATCGCCCACCGTGCCGCCCACCTCCACGATCACCACATCCGCATCGGTTTTGCTGCCCACCAGCAAAATGCGGCGCTTAATTTCATTGGTGATGTGCGGCACCACCTGGATCGTATTGCCCAGGTAATCGCCCCGGCGTTCTTTTTCAATAATTTCGCTGTACACCTGCCCGGCGGTCACATTGGACAGGCGGGTGACGTTTTCATCCGTAAAGCGCTCATAATGCCCCAGGTCCAGGTCGGTCTCTGCGCCATCGGTGGTCACAAACACTTCGCCATGCTGGTAAGGACTCATCGTTCCCGGATCGACATTCAGATAGGGGTCAAGTTTCTGAATGGCGACCTTCAGGCCGCGGGCCTTCAGGATGCGGCCGATAGAGGCTACCGTCAGTCCTTTACCCACTGAACTGACGACACCGCCGGTACAGAAAATGAAACGTGTTTTCGACAAGGCAGGGTCCCCGCTGCTGGACTAAACAAAAAAGCATGGCGGGATACAGTCGGACTGTCCCGCCTCAGGCTGTGTCTGTCATGCGGCTTACCGGGGGCAAGCCGTTCATACGAGTGCGTCTTAAACCAGTTTTGCGAGGTCGTCTGCGGAGCGCCGCATATCCAGGAAGATCAGCCCCAGTTTGGCGTTCTGGCGTACCAGGGTGGTCAACACGGCTTCTTCACCTACCGACATCAGGATGACATAGCCCGATGCCCCTTTGACATACACCTGGTCCAGCATCCCGCGTCCCAGTTCGCCGGCGATCCGCTCGCCCAGGGACAGCATCGCCGCCGACATCGCCGACACGCGGTCTTCTTCCACCCCGGCAGGCAGCGCCGATGCCATAATCAAGCCGTCCACGCTCACCACTGCCGAAGCTTCAATCTCCGGCGTGGTACCCTGCAAATCACGGAGGCGCTCAACCATTAATTCAGTCCGCGATCTCGCCATATGTTCGCACTCCTTGAAAAATATTCCCCGAAAAATCAGGAGAGATAATAGCCGCTGTGGTGTGAAGGCGACTCCGGCAGGATGTCCCGATGATGATGGCGCACACCGCAGAATGCTTCTTATTGTATGTCAACTGGTGACGGGTATCAAGTTAACAGCAGCACCCTCCACAGCCGATGCTTCTCATCTGCTGCTCTGAGCGTTATTATACCGGGCAAACCAGAATCAGCAAGCATCTAACCCGTGCGCCTGGCCGGGGCAGCGGCGCTGACCACAGAGACAGCGCCGGGCAGCCGTACAGGATTAGCCGATGAACGGTGAAGCGAATCAGGCTACAATCAAGCATCCATGCAGGCGGCTCATCCCGTACAGGAGTTCCCTTTCGTGAGCGAATATCCCCGGTCACCGGCACCCACCACCGGCAATAACAACGGCGCTTCCTTTCGTATGGTTCAGGAAGTAACGGAACGTGTCGCCCGCAGCGTCGGGCAGGTTATCATCGGCAAGCGCAACGAAATTCGCCTGGCCATCCTGGCGCTGCTGTGCAAAGGGCACATCCTGCTGGAGGACGTGCCCGGTGTGGGCAAAACGATGATGGCCCGCGCCATCTCCAAAGCCATCGGCTGCACCTTTAGCCGCATCCAGTTTACGCCGGATATGCTGCCGGCCGACATCACCGGGGTCTCCATCTACAACCCCAAAACCAATCAATTTGAATTTCGCCCCGGCCCGCTGATGGCCCAGGTGGTGCTGGCGGATGAGATCAACCGCGCCACGCCCAAAACCCAGTCCGCCCTGCTGGAATCCATGGAAGAACGGCAAATTACGGTGGATGGCATCACCTACCGCATGGCCGACCCCTTCCTGATCCTGGCGACGCAAAACCCGATTGAATATGAGGGCACCTTCCCGCTGCCCGAAGCACAGCTTGATCGCTTCCTCATCCGCCTGCAAATGGGCTACCCCACCCCGGCCGAGGAACTCACCATCCTGTCGGCGCAGCAGTATCAACACCCCATCTACAACATTCAGCAGGTGATCAGCGTGGACGATTTGCTGGCGGCCCAGCAGGCGGTGCAGCAAATTTATGTGGCGGAGGAGATTAAGCAGTACATCGTGCAACTGGTGAATGCCACCCGCACCCACCCCGATGTGTACCTGGGGGCCAGCCCGCGCGGGTCGCTGGCGCTGTTTCGCACCGCGCAGGCCCGGGCCGCCATGGCCGGGCGCGATTACGTCATCCCGGATGATGTGAAAGCGCTGGCCGAAATCACCCTGGCGCATCGCGTCATCGTGGGGCCCTCGGCCCGGATGAAAGACATCTCCTCCCGCCAGATCGTGAACGACATTTTGATGATGACCCCGGTGCCGGGCGCGTCGGTGCGGCAGTAACGCGCCATGCCGGGTCGTCGTAATGCCATTTACGCGCTCACCAGCGGCTGCCTGCTGGCCGGGCTGTTCACCGGGCGGGCGGCCTTCTTCAGCATCGGCTTTTTGCTGCTGGTGCTGCTGCTGGTGGCCTGGCTGTGGGCGTGGCTGTCTGTGCGCGGCATCAGCCTGGGGCGCTTCACCCGCGCCCGGCGCTCCCAGGTGGGGCGCACCTTCACCGAAGCCTTTCGCGTGCTCAATCGTGCCTGGCTGCCCAAACTATGGCTGGACGTGCGCGATCATTCTGATCTGCCGGGGCATCGAGCCGGCCAGGTGATCCCGCCGCTGAACCCGCGCCGTGACCACACCTGGACGGTGGAAACGCCCTGCCGGGTGCGCGGTGAGTTCACGCTGGGGCCGCTCACCCTCACCGGCGGCGATCCCTTCGGCATGTTCACCATCACCCGGCACATTAACGCCACCGAGCGGATGATTGTGTACCCGGCCACCGTGCCGGTGGAGGACTTTTTCCTGCCCTCCGGGCTGCTCTCCGGTGGCGAAGCACAGCGCCAGCTTACCCACCAGACCACCACCAATGCTGCCGGCGTGCGTGAATACGTCCCCGGTGACAGCATCAACCGTGTGCACTGGCGCAGCACGGCCCGGCGCGGCAAGCTCATCGTGAAAGAATTTGAAGTGGATCCGCTGGTGGACATCTGGCTGTTTGTGGATTTTTCCAGCCAGTCGCTGGTGGAAGAACCTGGCATTCAGCGCGTGGGGCGCACGGGCACGGTGCTGCCCGGCGGCTACCTGCTGCCCCCCTCCACCGAAGAATACGCCGTCGTCATCGCGGCTTCGCTGGCGCAATATTTCCTGGAACTGGAGCGCTCCCTGGGCTTTGCCGCCTATGTGCCGCACCGCGAAGTCTATCAACCGGAGCGCGGCACCCGCCAGACGACGCACATCATGGAGACGCTGGCGGTGGCCCGCAGCCTCTCCAACCACAGCCTTCAGGAAATGCTGGCGCTGGAAGCCCCCGGTTTTGCCCGCGGTACCACGCTCATCATCGTCACGGCTTCGCTGGATGCCCGCTGGGTCGCCGAGGCGCAGGTGCTCATGCGGCGGGGCATTCGTCCGGTCGGCGTGCTCATTGACCCGTCATCCTTCGGGGCGGCCCCGGCACCGGATGAGCTGCGCGGGCTGCTGCACCTGGCCCGCATCCCCACGCTGACCATCCGCAAAGGTGATAACCTCTCCAGCGCCCTGCGCCAGCGCCCTTTTTTGTGATTCTGACGCGGTGTGTGGTATGGTTGTGCTGGCGCTGCCCGGGCAGCGCCTTTCATGCAGCCGGTATATTGAAAGATGATCGTCGATGCCAGCTTTTGATGCTATCGTCGTCGGCGCGGGCGCGATGGGCAGCGCTGCCGCGTATTACCTCAGCCGGGCCGGGCAGCGCGTGCTGCTGCTGGAACAATTTGACCTGACGCATGAGCGCGGCAGTTCGCAGGATCATTCGCGCATCATCCGGTACACCTACAACAACCCCGCCTACATCACCCTGGTGACGGCCGCCTATAAGCTGTGGTTTGCCCTGGAAGAAGCCAGCGGCGAGCAGTTGTATTATAAAACCGGCGGCTTAAATTTCGGTGCGCCGGATCATCCCAGTATGCGCGATACGCTGCACAGCGTTCAGCGGATGAAGATCCCGCATGAGGTGCTCACCCCGCAGGAAACCCGCGCCCGCTATCCGCAGTTCACCATCCCGGAGGCGATGCAGGTTATCTTTGAGCCGGAATCCGGCATTTTAACAGCCGCCCGCTGCGTGGCAGCGCATCTGCGGCTGGCGCAGCAGCACGGCGCGGTCATCCGCCCCAACAGCCCGGTAACGGCCATCCAGCCACAGGCCGACAGCGTGACCGTGCACACGGCTGATGCGGTGTACAGCGCGGCCCGGCTCATCCTGGCCGGCGGTGCCTGGACGAATGACCTGCTGGCCCGGCTGCGGCTGCCGGCGCTGCCGCTGCGGCCCATGCGCGTGCAGCTTGCCTATTTCCAGCCGCCGGACATCACGCCGTTCAGCGTGGGCCGCTTCCCCACCTTCATCGCCTGGGTGCCGGGCATCCCGGCTTACGGAATGCCCTCCATCTTCGATTCCGGGGTGAAAGTGGCTTTCCACGGGGGCGAAACCCGCGGGCACGTCAGCGAGATTGATTACACGCCGGATGAGCACACCATCGCCGAAATTCGCGCGTTTTGCCGGGGCTTCCTGCCGGGGGCGGATACCGCGCTGAAGCAAACGCGCATCTGCCTGTATACCATGACCCCGGATGAAGATTTCATCCTGGATCAACATCCTGAGTACCCGCACATTCTGTACACGTCGCCCTGTTCCGGGCATGGCTTCAAGTTCAGCACGCTTATTGGCAGCATCCTGTGTGACCTGGCGCTGACGGGCAGCACGCCGCACGACATCAGCCTGTTCCGCGCTGCCCGTTTTACGGCCAATGCCTGATGCACCCGGCGCTCACAGCCCGCGCGCCCACCACTGGAACTGCCCGATCAGATCAAAGGGCGCGGCCCGCAGCGCAGCATGGGCGGCGGCCGCGCTCACCGGCACCACCGCCCCGGTGCTGTGCCAGCCATAACGATCGCGCACGCGGCAGGCGCTGTGCAGCCCGCCCGGCGTAATGTCGCCCTCAATCCACAGCCCGCGATAGGTGAGCGTCGTCACCGGGATAAGAAAGGGGGCCGCGTGGGCGGGCAGCGCGGGCGGCGCATCCCCTGGCAGCGACACATACAGGCCACACATCTCCGGCACCAGCGCATAGCCGGCATGGCGAAATGCCCGCTGGCTCGGCACATTCCCCACCGCCACCAGCGCCCGGGCCTGCGTCGCGCCGGCGGCCTGCCCGGCAGCGGTACACGCAGCGATGAGGCGGCGGCCCAGCCCCTGCCGGCGATACGCCGGCGACACCGCGAGCAAATCCAGTTCCCAGCGCAGGGACCCCTCTGTATCCAGCGTCGTAAAGCCGGCGGCCAGCCCGGCGATACTGTCACCGGCGGCGGCCACCAGCACGGCATGATCGTCCAGGGCGATATTCGCGGCGATCAACGCCGGATCGGGGGTATCGTGCAGCGCCACGCGGATCACCTCTGCCAGCCCCGGCACATCCGCAGCGACGGCCGGACGAAGCACAATTGACATATCACCTCTTTAACAGGCAGCATGGATACGCTAAACTGAACATTATTCCAGCAACCATAACAGACTGAAGTCGCCATTGGTAGAGACACATTCTCCCCCCGCTGCACCGGCAGGCAATCGCTTTCTGTATCTGGTGGTGTTCACCTCCGGCATGACCACGCTGGCGGTGGAACTATCCGCGTCGCGGCTGCTGGGGCCGGCCTTCGGCACCGGCAATATTGTGTGGGCCAACATCATCGGGCTGATGCTGCTGTACCTGACGGCCGGTTATTTCATCGGCGGGCGGCTGGCCGACCGTTCCCCGCGCCGCAGTACGCTGTACCGCCTGCTGCTGTGGGGCGCATTTCTCAGCGCTTTCATCCCCCTCATCGCCCGGCCCATCATTGGCGCGGCCGGCCAGGCCGTGGCCAGCATTGATGCCGCGCTGGCCGTCGGCTCATTCGTCACCGTGCTGGTGCTGTTCGCCGTGCCGGTCACGCTGCTGGGGACAACCTCGCCTTTTGCCATTCGCCTGGCCGTGACCACGCTGGAGAATGCCGGCAAAGTGAGCGGGCAAATTTACGCCATCAGCACCCTGGGCAGCCTCATCGGTACGTTTGTGCCGGTGCTGTTCCTCATCCCGGAACTGGGTGTCATCCAGACCTTTTTGCTGTTCGCCGGGCTGCTGTATGCGGTGGTGTGGGTGGGGCTGTGGCAGGAAGAAGGGCGCAGGGCGCTGCGCTGGCTGTGGATGCCGGTGGTCATCGCCATCGTGAGCGCCATCGTCCTCAATGGGCCGCTGCGCCCGCCGCTGCCGGGGCAAACGCTGCTCTATGAACACGACAGCGCCTACAATTACATCCAGGTGCAGGAAGATGCCGCCGGCAACCGCTACCTGTACCTGAACGAAGGCCAGGGCATTCACAGCCAGTGGCACCCGCAGAATGTGTATTATCGCCGCACGTGGGATTTTTTCCTCACTGCGCCCTATTTCAATGCCGATTTTGCGCCCCCCCAAATGCAATCGCTGGCCATCATCGGGCTGGCCACCGGCACCATTGCCCGCCAGCATCAATTCGTTTATGGCCAGTTGCCCATGGTGGGCATTGAGATTGACCCGGCGATCATCCGCGCCGGCGAATTATTCTTCGGTATGAACGCCGCCGAAATGCCTTCGCTGACCACCTATGCCGACGACGGGCGCTACCGCCTTAATCGCCTGGAGCAGCGTTTTACCGTCATCGCCATTGATGCTTACAAGCCGCCGTACATCCCGTGGCATATGACGACGATTGAATTTTTTAACGAGGTGAAAGACCACCTCACCGGGGATGGCGTGATGGTCATCAATGTTGGGCGCACCAGCACCGACCGGCGCTTTGTGGATGCGCTCACGGCTACGCTGACCTATGTTTTTCCGTCTATTCATGCCATGGATGTCCCCTATTCCTTCAATACGATCCTGGTGGCGACGCAGCAGCCCACCCGCCCGGAGAATCTGGCGGCTAATTTTGCCCGCCTGGGTGCCGATGCGAACCCCCTGCTGCGCCAGGTGCTTCAGGATGGCATGGCGGCGCTGGTGCCCACACACACCGGCGATACCGTCTTCACCGATAATCGCGCCCCGGTCGAAACGCTGGTCGATTCGCTGGTGCTCAATTTTCTGCTGGGCGGCGGCGCAGAGGAGCTGCGACAATGAAGCACTCACCCCGATTGTTATGGCTGCTGCACGGGCTGCTGCTGCTGGCGGTGCCGGTGCTGCTGGTGGTGGGCAGCGTGCGCCTGGTGATGACCCCCGCCTGGCTGACGTTTGAGTATACCCGCCCCGGCTTCCCGGTCGATTATTACGGCTTTAGCACGGCTGACCGGCTGGCTTACGGGCCCTATGGCATTCATTATTTGCTCAGCGGCGCAGACATTGCCTACCTGGCGGCGCTGCGGCTGCCGCGGCCGCTGTGCTACGAGGCGCTGCCGGGGGCGGCCGACTGCCCGATGTTCAATGCCGGAGAACTGCGCCACATGGTCGATGTGCAGCGGGTGACGGTGGCCGCGTTTGCCGGTGGCAGCGGGTTAGCGCTGCTGGCGTTCAGCGCCGGGGTGGTGCTGTGGCGCAGGGATCGCCATCATTTGCTGCTGGCGCTGCTGCGCGGCAGCCTGCTCACCCTGGGCCTGATCGTGACCATTGTCATCACGGCCGCGGTCGCCTGGGATTTCTTCTTTGATGCGTTCCACGCCCTGTTTTTTGAGGCAGGCACCTGGCGCTTTTACTATTCGGACACGCTCATCCGGCTGTACCCGGAGCAGTTCTGGTTCGATTCGGCGCTGCTGGTGGGAGTGCTGACCGGGGGCGGCGCAGCCGGCATCCTGGCGCTGGCATGGCACCGGCTGCATCGCCGCCACCAGCAGCCTTAATCGCCTTATCCACACCCGCACCGCTACCGCTGAGGACACCCTGCCCTATGTTCAGAGCGCTAAAAAAATGGCTCACCCCCGGCATCGGGATCAAGCGCTGGCTGCTGCTGCTGGCGGCGGGCATTTTCGCCATTTCTTTCGCCGTGGGCAATGCCACGCTCAAAATCGGCGATGAAGATGTGATCGAAGCCATTGCGGAGCAGATGACCTGGGCCGGCATCCTGACGGTGGCCGGTCTGGGAGCGCTGGCGGTGGGAGTCGCGGTGCTCAATCTATCACGGGCGCTCATCGCCCCCTACCGGCGCGGGCAGCCGGGCGATGTGCTGAATATGGTGATGGAACACACCCGGCGCACGCGGGGCATTAAATTCGTCGCCATTGGCGGCGGGTCGGGCCTGCCGGCGGCCCTGCGCGGCATGAAGCGCTACACCGGCAACATCACGGCCATCGTCACCGTGGCCGATGATGGCGGCAGTTCCGGGCGGCTGCGCCGGGATATGGGGGTTGCCCCGCCGGGCGACCTGCGCCAGAATATTGCCGCGCTGGCCGATGAAGACAGCCTGCTGACGCAGTTGTTTCAATATCGCTTTAAAACCGGCGATTTGGAGGGGCACGCCTTCGGCAATTTGTTCATCGCGGCGCTGGCCGATATTGTGGGCGAACACAGCGGCAACCGCAAAAACAGCCTGGCCGAAGCCCTGACGGAAGTGGAGCGCGTGCTGAACATCCAGGGGCGCGTGCTGCCGGCTACCCTGGAGGATATGAGTTTGAAAGCGCAGGTTCGCCTGGCTTCCGGGCGTACTATCACCGTGATGGGCGAAGCGCAAACGGCCGAACTGGGCGGCGCGATTGAGAGCATCGCCATCAACCCGCCGGATGTGCCCGCCTACCCGGAGAGCGTGAACGCCATCATGGAGGCGGATATTGTGGTGCTGGGGCCGGGCAGCCTGTATACCAGCATTCTGCCGGGGATCATGGTGAAAGGCATCGCGGACGCGCTGCGGGCCACCAGCGCCTATAAAATTTACATTTGTAACGTGGCCACGCAGCCGGTGGAGACCGAAGATTATACCGTCGCCGAGCATGTGATGGCGCTGGAACGGCATATCGGGCGCGGGGTGTTTCAGGCGGTGATGGCCAATAATGCGTATCCGTTACAAAATGCAGGGGAAAATACCCGCTATGTGTCACCCGCTCCGGCCGATCACGAGATACTCCAGCGCTACGAAGTGCGGTATACTGAATTAGTGGATGATAAGCGTCCCTGGCGACATGACCCGTACAAACTGGCGGCCGCCATCGCCGATCTGATGCAAATTAAATCCAGTGGTCTTTAGTCCATTCTTAAGCATGTGGTTCATTTTCACGCTTACGACACAATAAGGAGCACATCACTATGGCAATTCGCGTTGGGATCAACGGTTTTGGCCGCATTGGTCGCCAGGTACTCAAGTGCCTGCGTGAGCAGTACGGGAACGATGTCGATGTTGTCGCGTTCAACGACCTGGGCGACCTGAAGACGATGGCGCACCTGTTCCGCTACGACTCCAATTATGGTCGCTACAGCGGCACAGTGGAAGTAAAAGATGGGGCGCTGGTGGTGGATGGCGACGAAATTAAGGCGCTGTCCGTTAAAGACCCGGCGCAGCTCCCCTGGGGCGCGATGGGCGTGGACATCGTGATTGAAAGCACCGGCATCTTCACCGATAAAGACAAGGCCGCGCTGCATTTGCAGGCGGGCGCGAAAAAAGTCATCATCAGCGCCCCGGCCAAAGGCGAAGACATCACCATTTGCCTGGGCGTGAACGAAGACAAATACGATCCGGCCAACCATCACGTCGTCTCCAATGCCTCCTGCACCACCAACTGCCTGGCCCCGGCCGCCAAAGTCGTGCATGACAAATACACCATCGTCAAAGCTTTCATGACCACCATCCACAGCTACACCAACGATCAGCAAATTCTCGACCTGCCGCACAAAGACCTGCGCCGCGCCCGCGCGGCCGCGCTGAACATCATCCCCACCAGCACAGGGGCGGCCAAAGCCGTGTCGCTGGTCATCCCCGATCTGAAAGGCAAGTTCGACGGTATGGCGGTGCGCGTACCCACCCCCACCGTCTCGCTGGTCGATTTTGTGTGTACGGTAGAAAAAGAAGCCACCAAAGAGGACCTGATCGCCGCGTTTGATGCCGCCGCTGCCGGCCCCATGAAGGGCATCCTGGGCGTGGCGCATGAGCCGCTGGTGTCCATGGACTTCAAGGGCGATCCGCGTTCCAGCATTGTCGATGCCGAATCGACCCAGGTCAGCGGCACGCTGGTCAAGGTCATCACCTGGTACGACAACGAATGGGGCTATTCCTGCCGCGTGGCCGACCTGACCAAATACATGGGGGATCGCCTGTAAGCAGGCTCCACACCATGGTTTACCGGGGGCGAGGCGCACACTTCGCCCCTTTTTCCTTGCCGACTGTTTGAGGAGACGACAGCTATGAACAAAATGACCGTGCGTGATGTGACGTTTGCCGGTAAACGGGTGCTGGTGCGGGTGGATTTTAACGTGCCGATTGAAAATAACGTCATCACTGACGATACCCGCATCCGGGCCGCCATCCCCACGCTGCAATACATTCTGGCGCAGCAGCCGCAGGCGCTCATTTTGCTATCGCACCTGGGCCGCCCGAAGGCCAAAGGCGATGCCGATACCTCGCTGGCCCCGGTGGCCCCGGCGCTGGCCGCCCTCATCGGGCAGCCGGTGGCTTTCGCTGAGGACTGCGTGGGCCCCATCGCCGAAGCCGCGGTGGCCGCGCTGCCGGCCGGCGGTATCCTGCTGCTGGAGAATACGCGCTACTACAAAGGCGAAGAGAAAAACGATCCTGAGCTGGCAGCGCAAATGGCCCGCCATGGTGATCTGTTCGTCAATGATGCTTTCGGCACTGCCCACCGTGCCCATGCTTCCAACGTGGGCATTTCGCAGCATCTGACGGCCGTCTCCGGGCTGCTGATGGAAAAAGAGATTGATTATCTGGCCACCACCATTGAACAACCGCAAACGCCCTTCATCGCCATTCTGGGCGGCGCGAAAGTCTCGGACAAAATCAAGGTGATCGAGGCGCTCCTGGGCAAGGTGGATAAGCTGTTGATCGGCGGCGGCATGGCCAACACCTTCTTCGCCGCGCACGGCTACCCCATGGGCGATTCACTGGTGGAAGCGGAGGCTATCGCCACCGCCAAAAGCCTCATCGAGAAAGGCAGCGGCAAAATTGTGCTGCCGGTGGATGCCACCATCGCCAGTGCCTTCGCCGAAAGTGCCGACAAAAAAACCATCACCGTCAGCGACGGCGTGCCGGCCGGCTGGCGCATTCTGGACATTGGCCCGGAGACGATGCGCCAGTTTGGGGACATCCTCCACGGCGCAAAAACGGTCATCTGGAACGGGCCCATGGGCGTATTTGAACTGCCGTCCTTCGCTGCCGGCACCTTTGCTGTGGCCCGGCTGCTGGCGGAAGAAACCGTCCGCGGCGCAACCACCGTCATCGGCGGCGGCGACTCCGCGGCGGCCGCGGAACAATCCGGCCTGGCCGACCAAATGACGCACATTTCCACCGGCGGCGGGGCCAGCCTGGAAATGCTGGAAGGCAAAGAACTGCCCGGCGTGGTCGCCATTAAGGACAAATAACGGCCCGGCAGCAGCAGCGATCAGGAGGCGGCATGGCGAAGAAGAAGCGTAATCCATCCGGCGTGATGATAGAACGGACTTTTCGCCGCCGCCTGCTGCGCGATGGGCATACCGGCCTCTTCGCCGCAGCGCAGGCAGCGATCTGGCTGTGGTGGCTGCAAACACACCTGCAAAGCGGCGCGGGCTTTCACGCCAATTTCTTCGCCGACCGCGTGATTGTGCTGTTCGCCTGGGGCATCTTGCTGCTGACCCATTACCGGGCGGTGTGGCTGCTGGAAGAACGTGATCGGCAGCTCAGCGCCCGGCTGGCAGAAGATGCCAGCCCTGACCGCGACCACGACCGCGAGCACGACCACAACCACGACACGGCAGCGCTGGCGGTAGCCCGGCAGCATCTGGCCGGGCCGGACACCGATGCCAGCCCGCCGGCGCAGGCCCACCGCCCGCTGTTACGCCAGAATAACCGCCGATAAAACCATTTGCGGCGGGGCGCGTATATTATTCAGCAAAACGATTTTACTGATCGAAGGCGCTGCACAGCATGACATGGCACGAAGGCGAGCAGATCGGTCCGTATCAAATTATGTCGCAGCTTGGCCAGGGCGGGATGGCCACGGTCTATAAGGCCTATCATGCCCGGCTGGATCGCCATGTGGCCATCAAAGTGATGCACCAGACTTTCATGGCGGATGAAACCTTCATCACCCGGTTTCAGCGTGAAGCGCAGATCGTCGCCCGGCTGGAACACCCGCATATTGTGCCGGTGTATGATTTCAACGAGCATAAAGGGCAGCCCTACCTGGTGATGAAATATGTGCCGGGCGTAACGCTGAAGCAGCGCATTCTGAAAAGCCCGCTGCCGCTGAATGACGTGCTGTATGTGCTGAACGCCGTCGGCAGCGCCCTGGCCTACGCGCACAATCGCGGGGTGCTGCACCGCGATGTGAAACCCTCCAACATCGTCATCGATAAAGACAATATCCCCTACCTGGCCGATTTTGGGCTGGCCCGCATTGCCGCCGCCGGCGAATCCACCCTCAGCGCCGATGTGCTGCTGGGCACCCCCAATTACATTTCGCCGGAGCAGGCCAGCGGCGTTAAAAATTTAGACGGGCGCACGGATATTTATTCGCTCGGCATCGTCCTGTATGAACTGCTGGTGGGGCGCGTGCCCTTCACCGCCGATACCCCCTATGCGGTGATTCATAATCACATCTACACGCCCATCCCGGAGCCATCGAAGATTAACCCGGATATTCCGCTGAGCGTGGAAGCGGTGCTGTTGAAAGCCACCGCCAAAAAGCCGCAGGAGCGGTATGCAACAGCCGATGAGATGCTGACGGCGCTGCGGGACGCGGTGGCCGAAGCCCGCCTGACCGCACTGAGCGACGACCGCGACAGCGTGGCCGACCTCTCGCTGAGCCAGTACCGCGACAGCATGGCGGCCAGCCGGATCATCGCAGAACCGGCGGCGGCCACCCCCACCCCCATCGCCGGGATCAGCGCCCCGGCCAAAGGATACCGCACCGCCACCGTGTACCAGCCGGCCGGCAGCGGGCGCATGTGGATGATCGGCGGCTGCGGCAGTTTTCTGGGCATCAGTTTCCTGGGGCTGATGGTGCTGCTGGGGGCGTGGAATAACCTGCTGGAATTTGGCGAAATTATGCAGAGTCTGGCCCCGGCGCAGCCGTCAGGGATGGTCATTGCCCTGGGGCGGGGCAGCCCGTTTGCAGACCTGCCGATTTACCCGATTCCTTACATCTTCGAGCCGGCGATGGCAGATGAAGCGCTGCGAATGACCCCGCGTGATTCTTTCGCGCATCTCACGGCCGCCCATACCTACTGGCGCAGCGACCCGGCCCGCAGCTACGCCACCATCGCGCAGGGACGGCAGTACGCCGAAGAGGCCGTGATGTACCTGCTGACGGCGGCCGCGCTGGCCGACGAAAACAACGATGCCGCCGCCGCCATCACCTATACGCTGCTGGCCCTGCATGAGGCGGAAAAAGCCCCGGATGAGTATAATCGTATTCGGCCGGCGGCCGGGGCGTATCTGTATCGCGCGGCGGAACAGATCGCCGGCGGCACGGGCGAAATCAGTCTGAACATCGTCGGGGAAATGTATTCCCCGGAGGAGCTGCGCCAGGTGCAGGACTCCGGGCCGCGGGTTTTCGTTACGGCGCGGGTGCTGCTGCTGCGGGGCAATGCTCGCCTGGCGAATGCGGCGCTCAGCCGGGGAGCTGCAACGTCCGACTTTGCTGCCGAGATCGACCTGGTGCAGGGAGAAATCGAAGCTGCCACGCGCCGCCGCGCCCAGGCCATCGCCCTGTGGCAGGCGCTGGTGGACGATGAGACTGCGCCGGAATGGATTCAAGAACGTGCCGAAGAATTACTTGAGGAGCATACTGCGTCATGACGCGCATCCCTGTTATTGCCGGTAACTGGAAAATGTACAAGACTCATGCGGAGTCCATCGCTTTTGTGCAAGAACTGGCCCCCCTGCTGGCGGATTACAGCGGGGTGGAGCGCGTGGTGTGCCCCACCTTCATCGCGCTGGCCGGCGTGGCCGAAGCGCTGAAGGGCACCGGGATCAAAGTGGGGGCGCAGCAGATGCACTGGGAACCCCAGGGGGCCTTTACCTCGCAGATCGCCCCCACCATGCTTCAGGGGCTGGCAGACTATGTCATCATCGGGCATTCGGAATGCCGCGCCTACCTGGCCGAAACCGATGAGACGGTGAACAAAAAAGCGAAAGCCGCGCTGGCCCACGCGCTGAAACCGATCATCGCGGTGGGCGAAAGCCTGGCCCAGAACGAAGCCGGGGAGACTGATGCTTTTGTGGGCGGGCAGGTGACGGCCGCGCTGGCCGGGCTGAGCGCCGCGGACATGGCGCAGGTCATCATCGCCTATGAGCCGATCTGGGCCATTGGCACGGGCAAAAATGCCAGCGCCGCCCAGGCCAACAGCGTCATCGGCATGATTCGCGGGGTGGTGCGCGGGCTGTACGGCGAGACGGTGGCCGCGGCCACCCGCATCCAGTACGGCGGCAGCGTCAAGCCGGAGAATATGCTGGAATACATGTCGCAGCCGGAGATTGATGGCGGGCTGGTGGGCGGGGCCTCGCTGAAGCTGAACGACTTTAAAGAACTGGTACGGCTGGCCGCCCAGGCGAAAGGGGTTTAACACTGTCCCTGCTGGAGGTTGTTTTTTCCGCGCTGCTCACAGCAGGCCTGTTCGTCCTGCTGCGTAAGCTGGAGCGCTGGCTGCACCAGCATATCTTTAAAGTTGGCTGGCTGCTGACGAAAAATTTTAAAACAACCACCATCCTCTACTACACTTTCTTTCTGCCCGGCGTATTCCTCAACCAGATGATTTACTGGCTGGTGGCGGGAATGCTCAACGTCCGGGCAGAACGGGCCCTGCGCTGGCCCGACCCGCAGGAGATCGGCGAGCTGCGGCTGAATTTCGTCCAGATTTCCGCGCGGGCCGGGGTGTATCGCCGGGCAGTCATCGCGGCGGCTCCGTTGATCGTGGGGCTGATGTGCGTGTGGCTCATCGCACAGAATGCTTTTGGCATCAGCAGCGTGATGGCCACCATGAGCAGCGGCGAACTGCCGGCTGTCGCCGCCGGGCTGCGCCAGCTTACGGGCCGGCCGGATTTCTGGCTGTGGTTTTACATCCTGTTCACCATCAGCAATACCATGTATCCGGCGGTGCCGGCCTACCTGCGCGGCTGGCGGATTCTGGTCAGTGCGCTGGTCATCATCGGGGCGACGCTCATCATCATTGGCGTGGGCAGCGAAGTTTTCAGCGCGGTGGCCCCCACCCTGGCCGATTTTATCAACACGCTGCAGGGGATTTTGCTGCTCATCATCGGCATGAACCTGTTCATGACGCTGGTGCTGGGCAGTGTGGAAGCAGCGATTGAGCGCGTCACCGGCAGCAGCGCCACTTTCCGCAAAGGGAAGATGATCGTCATGACCCGCGCCGAAGCGCAGGAAGCCCGCCGCAAAGAGCGCGAGCGCCAGCAGAAACAGCTTACGGCCCGCCGCAACCCGGCCGCCGACAGCGCCCTCAATTCGGTCTACCGGCTGCTGCTGCCCGTGCCCGGCGCACCAGGCGATGAACCGACCACGCAGGTGGGCATGATTCTGCCGGAGAGCAGCGCCAAACCGGCCGCGCCGGCGCTGCCCGCCGCTGACGGCAAAGGTGGCGCAGAACAGATCGAAGCGGCCCCGGCGGCCCCGCTCATTCGCACGCCGGCCTCTTTCCGCACGCCGGCCGACGCAGCCCCGCCACCGGCCGCCGCCCTGCCTGCGCCTGTGTCTGCGCCAGACGCAGCCGGCGAGCCGCCCGCCCGGCCCGCCTTCGCCCCGCCCCGCGCCCCCGCGCCGGCTTTCACCCCACCTGCTGACGACGCGGACTCCCTGCGGAACGCTTTCGCGGACGATGATGATGACGATGAGGACGCACCGCCACCAGCCCGGCCCGCCTTCGCCCCGCCCCGCGCCCCCGCGCCGGCTTTCACCCCAACTGATGATGAGGACGACGACGGTATCTCCCTGC
>JALOOI010000067.1 GCA_025454495.1 Anaerolineae bacterium | reverse complement strand
CGCTGCCAGTTATCAAAGCGGAAGGGAATCGTCGCCTGCGGGGTGATGGAGGCGGTGGGCGTGATGGTGGGGCTGAGCGTGAGCGTGGGCGCGCTCGTCGGCGCGGAGGTGCCAGTCGCGGTGGTGGTGGCGGGCAGGCTGGTCGCGGTCGTGGTCGCGGTGATAGCGACCGCGGCGGCGGCCGGGGTGGCGCTGGCCGGGGCGGGCGTGGGCGTAACGATGATGACAGCCGGCGGCAGCGGGGCCGCCGGGTCGGCCGTCAGGTTACAGCCGGTCAGCAGCAAAAGGGTGAACAACAGGGCGCGTTTTGGCATGGGACTCCATCACCGGGAGGGTGGCATCAATAGCCTGTGCGCGGGGATGATACCATGCCGGGCGGTGGCATTCTACGGGTGAAACCGGCGTTTGGGCTACGGCCCCACGCTGACGCTGACCGTATGCTGGCTTTCGGTGGCATCCGGGTAGCGGACGCGCAGGGTGTAGGTGGCACCGGCGGCCGGGCACACCTGGCGCACGCCGCTGCCGGCCACGGCTTCGCCCTCAAAAAAGACGGCGCTCACATTCAGCACGTCCCAGCGCACCACCGTACACGCCCCCGGCGGCACGCGCTCAGCATCCACCCGGAAGGCGACGGCGCTCGGTGTGGCGGTGGCCAGCGGGCCCGTGACGGGCGCACCCGGCAGCCGGATGACGCTGCCCGTCGTCAGCCGGTCGGGGCTGGCCAGGCAGTTGGCCGCCTGGACTTCGGCCACCGGCAGCCCGAAAGGCTGTGCCAGCCGCGACAGGGTATCGCCCGGCTGGATGGTGTATTCAAAGAGCCAGTCAGCGCGGGGCTGGCAGCCGGTGGTGGCCGCGGGGTCAGCGGCGGTGGCGGTGAGGGGCAGCGTCACCGGGCGCGGCAGGGCCGCCAGGCGCAGCGGCCGCAGCAGGGCCGCCTCCGGCGTTAAGAAGACCTCCGGCACGCTGGCGATGTCCCCCGCGGCATTCAGCGACAGCACAAGCTGGCGGCCGGCGGGCACAATGCGGGTGGACTGCCGGGCGGCCACAATCGCGGTGCCTTCCAGGGCGATGAGCGCCAGGGAACGGGCGGCGGCATCCGGCCGCAGGTAGGCCGTGCCGCGCAGGGTGAGCGTGCTGCCGGCGGCATCCAGCGCCAGCCGTGCCTGGTCGGCGGCCGGGCTTTGCAGCAGCAGCCCGCCGGCCTGTTCCGCGCAGGTCAGCGCGGGGTCATCCAGCGGGTAGCCACCGCAGGTCAGCGCCGGGGTGGGCGTGGGCGTGGGAGCCAGTGGCGGGGACACGGCCACCGGGCCGCAGCCAGCCAGCAGCAGGCACAGCAGCCCGGCCCGGCACATCACCGCACCCCATCCCGGCAGATCATCGCGCATGGTGCTGGCCCTCCTGCGGCGGGCGGCGGCTCAAGCGTCGTCCGCATCCTTCTTGCGGCGGCGGGCGCGCGGTTTCTGCGGCGCGTCCTCGTCGGCGGTTTCGCGCTCTTCCAGGGCCTGCGCGTCCAGGTCGCGCTGGCGCTGCGCCGGCGCTTCCAGCAGCATCAGGTCAATCACCTGCTGCATATGTTCCACAAAGGTAATCTGCAGGTCGCGCAGCACCTGTTTGGGCACGTCCACCAGGTCTTTCTGGTTATCGGCCGGCAGGATCACCTTTTTGAGGCCGTGCCGCCGCGCCGCCAGCACTTTTTCTTTCACCCCGCCCACCGGCAGCACATGCCCGCGCAGCGTCACCTCGCCGGTCATGGCTGTATCGCTGCGGATGGGCCGCTCGGTGAAGACGGAGATGATGGCCGTGGCCAGGGTGATGCCGGCGGAGGGCCCTTCTTTGGGCACCGAGCCTTCCGGCATGTGGATGTGGACATCGTAATTTTCAAAGTCGTCATAGGGCACGCCGAAATCCTTGGCCCGCGCCCGCATGTAGCTGAGGGCCGTCTGGGCGGATTCTTGCAGCACGTCGCCCAGGCTGCCGGTGAGCGTCAGGCTGCCTTTGCCGGGCAGCAGCGAGGCTTCGATGATTTGCACATCGCCGCCGCTGGCCGACCAGACCAGGCCGGTGGCCAGCCCGATGTGATCTTCGCGGTTGAGGCGCGTTTTAAAGACATAGGGCGGCCCCAGAAATTTTTCCACGATGTCCGGGGTGATGCGCTTCGGGTATTTTTTGCGCGTGGCCACCAGCCGGGTGATCTTGCGGCAGATGCCGCCAATTTCGCGCTCCAGGTTACGCACGCCGGCTTCCAGCGTGTACTGCTGGATGAGCGTTTGCAGCGCCGGCATGGTGAACAGGATGCCGCGTTTGGCCAGCCCGTGCGCCTCTAACTGCCGCGGGATGAGGAAGCGCCGGGCGATCTCCAGCTTTTCTTCTTCCGTGTAAGCGCGAAATTCGATGATCTCCAGGCGGTCTTCCAGCGCGTCTTGCAGCGGGTACAGGTCATTGGCCGTGGCGATGAACAGCACCTCGGAGAGATCGTAGGGCACTTCCAGGTAATGATCGACAAATTCTTTGTTCTGTTCCGGGTCCAGCACTTCCAGCAGCGCCGCCGAGGGGTCGCCGCGATAATCTTCCGTCAGCTTGTCGATCTCATCCAGCATGAAGACCGGGTTTTTGGTGCCGGCGCGTTTGAGGGTCTGGATGATGCGCCCCGGCAGCGCCCCGATGTAGGTGCGGCGATGGCCGCGAATTTCGGCTTCATCGTGCACGCCGCCCAGGCTCACCCGCACAAATTTACGCCCCAGGGCCTCGGCGATGCTCTGGCCCAGGCTGGTTTTGCCCACGCCGGGCGGCCCCACAAAGCACAGGATGGGGCTTTTCATCTTGTCGCGGGCCAGCTTGCGGACGGCGATATGTTCCAGCACGCGGTCTTTCACTTTGTCCAGCCCGTAATGCGCTTTGTTCAGCACCTTTTCCGCATTCAGGATGTTCAGGTTGTCTTTGCTGCTGTGCTGCCAGGGCAGCGAGAGCAGCCAGTCAATGTAGGTGCGAATCACGCCGGATTCGGGGGACATGGGGGCCATGATGGCCAGGCGGCTGGCTTCTTTCAGCGTGCGTTCCAGCACTTCCGCCGGCAGGTCGGCCGCCTGGATGCGCTGGCGCAGTTCATCAATCTCCTGGTTGAAGACATCTTCTTCGCCTTCGCCCAGTTCATCCTGGATCACGCGCATTTGCTCGCGCAGGTACATTTCGCGCTGAACTTTGTTGATCTCCTCGTTCACGCGGTCATGCACTTCATCTTCGATCTCCAGGCGGTTGATCTCTTTGCCGAGCTGGATGGCCACCAGCTCCAGGCGTTTCACGATGCTGGTTTCTTCCAGCAGCGCCTGCCGGGCATCGACATCCATCTCCAGCCCCGGCGCGAGCGCTTCCACCAGCGCGGAGGGGCTTTCCAGCAGGAAAATGTAATCGACCATTTCATCCGGCATGTCGTCGTCCATGTCCACCATCTGCTGAAACAGACTGAGGACGGCTTCACGCCCGGCGTACACCTGGTCTTCGTCATCGCTGGCATCTGTCACCGGCTCTGCCCGCACCCGGATGAAGGGTTCGGTGCCGGTGATCTCCACCACGCGCAGGCGGCGGCGGCCTTCCACCATCACCGTCTTCAGGTGGGCGCTCACACTGCGTAAGCGCTGCGGGGCAATCTCCATGCCGATCAGGTGCATGGTGTCGGTCAGCGGGGTACCGGCGGGCTGGTCGCGGCGGCGCAGCGTCACCATCAGCGTTTGCTGATGTTCCAGCGCGTATTCGGTCGCGGCGACGGCGGCCGGGGTATCCAGCACCAGCGTCGTCGTCATGTAGGGGAACACCACCTGCTCCGGCAGAATCACCAGCGGCAGGTGCAGCATCTGATCGGCGCTCAATTCAGCATTCGGGATGCTGTCAAATGCCGGTTCGGGCAGGGTGGGACGATGATCTTTCATGGATGTGTGGTTCTCTGCGGGTTGTTGAATGAGAAGTGTGAGCAAGTGTACTGTGAGAGTGCCCGCCTGTAAAGCGTGATCGCGCTTTCCGCGGTTGACCACACCCGCGCGGCGGATTAAACTCGCGGGCAGGTTGTTCGATGCAGGCAGGAGGGGCTGTGCGTTTTCCCGTGTGGGTGACGATCATTTTTGCACTGGCAGCGCTGGCGCTGGTGGTGGGGGTGGGGCAGGCGCTGCTGCGCCCGGCGGTGCCGTTGATCGCCCGCGCCGGCTTTGATGACCCCGCCATTACCCCCAATGCCGATGGCAGCAGCGATGTAACCACCTTCCGCTATGCCCTGGCCCGCAGCGCCCGCGTCTCGCTCACGCTCACCGGCGCGGATGGCGTGGTCTACGCTTTTCGCCACGAGGAGCCGCGCATGGCCGGCGAATACAGCGTGCTGTTCAGCGGCATTGTGGACGGCTACACCCGGCCCGGCGAAGACATCGCCGGCGTGGTGGAACGCCGCCTGCTGCCCGATGGCGTGTATGCCTGGGCGCTGACGGCCGCTGCCAGCGACGAAACGCAGTCCGCCACCGGCACGCTCACCATTACGGCAGCAGATGCCGCGCTGCCCCTCATCAGCACCTTCACCGTGTCGCCGGACGTGTTCACCCCCAACCAGGATGGCATCGCGGATCGGGTGGATGTGAATGTGTTCCTGGAGAAAGCGGCCGATCTGCGCGTGTTTCTCATCGGCCCCGGTGGCGTGGAACTGCCCATCGCGGCCCGCCGCGAAGGCCGCAAGCCGGGCGAAGCCGGCCGCCATATCTTCGATTATGAAGGCGGGGTGGATTTAAATGCAGAGCCGCCGCCGGATGGTACCTATACCGTGGTGGCCGTGGCGCAGGATGCCGCCGGCCAGCGCATCCGCCGCACAACGCATCTGACCATCCTCGAGGGCGGCAAGCCGCTGGCGGAGATTGTGCCGCAGTCGGTGGGGGTGGATGTCATCTTTACCGCGCTGCCCTACGATGAAGCCTACTTCACCGACCTGAACACCCCCGGCGCACGAATCGACCCGCCCGCTGACCCGCAAACCCGCGCCGGCGAGCCGATCACCATGCAGGTGGGGCAGATGCTGGTCTTTAAGCTGACGGTGGAAAATTACAGCAGCGTGCCCATCCGCACCACCACGCCGCCGCCCGGCACGGTGTACCAGCAGCAGCAACTGGCCGCGGCCGTGGGCGCGTTTGAAAGCTCCGGCGCGTGGCGCGTGGGTATTCAGTGCGAAACCTCCATCGTGCCTTACCCTTACCGCTGGGCCCTGGGCACGCCCGACGTGCTGGAAACGGTGGTCATGCCGGATGGCGAGCGCTTCTACTACCTGCCGCCGGGACAGCGGGCCGTCGTGTGGGGGGCCATCCGTATGACGGACATTGAACAGCGCCAGAACCCCCAGACCTGCTGGGCCGGCCTCATCCATGAAGATGTGGAAGTGAGCCTGATTAACAGTGTGGTGGGCCCGCGGGATGTGGAACTGGTTGATCCGGCCGCCCCGGCCCGGACAGCTCCATGACCGTGACCGTGAGCATGACTGTGGATGTGGCGGCGATCATCGTCACCTGGAACGTGCGCGAGCTGGCGTTGCAGGCGGTGGGCAGCCTGCTGGCCGACCTGGCGCACAGCGGTTTAATCGCCCGCGTGATCGTGGTCGATAGCGCCTCCCAGGACGACACCCCGGCGGCCGTGCGGGCGCAGTTCCCGTCCGTGGAGGTCATCGCCAGCCCGGAAAATCGTGGCTTTGGCGCGGCCAATAACCTGGGGCTGCGTCACCTCGGCCTCCATGGGGCCGGGCCCGGGCCGGCATCCCCGGCGGCGCTGCCCCGGGCCGTCTATTTGCTAAACCCGGATACCATCACGCAGCCGGGGGCCACCCGGGCCCTGTTCGAGGCGCTGTGGTCTGCGCCGGACGTGGGCCTGACCGGGGCCCGGCTGACCTATGGCGATGGCCGGTTTCAGCACGGGGCTTTTGCCTTCCCCGGCCTGCGCCAGTTGTGGGCTGAATTTTTCCCGCTGCCGGGCCGCCTCATCGAGGGGCGCTTTAACGGCCGCTACCCGCCGGCCCGGTATGCCGCCGGGCAGCCGTTCGCGGTGGATTTTACCCTGGGGGCCACGATGATGCTGCGCGGCGCGGCTCTGGCGCAGGTGGGCGGCTTTGATGAAGGCTTCTTCATGTACGCCGAAGAAGTGGACCTGGCGTGGCGCTTGCAGCGGGCCGGCTGGCGGGCGCTGTGCGTTCCGGCCGCCCACGTCGTCCACCTGGGCGGGCAGAGCACCGGGCAGGTACGCGCCCGCAGCCAGATTCACCTGTGGCAAAGCCGGCTGCGCCTGTTCGAGAAGCATTATCCACCGTGGAAAGCGGCCCTGGCCCGCCGGCTGGTGCTGCTGGGGCTGGCGCGGCGCGTGCGGCAGGCGCAGCAGCCCGGCACGTCGGCGGCTGACCGGGCCGCCCTCCACGAAATTTACCAGGCGGTGGCGAGGATGATCCATGCCTGAACTGCTGGCCGTGGTGCTGACTTACAATGAGCGCGAGCACATCACCGCCTGCCTGGAGACGCTGCGCTTTGCCGATGCCAGCCTGGTGGTGGATTCGTTCAGCACCGATGACACAGTGGCGCTGGCACAGCAGTCCGGCGCACAGGTGTTGCAGCGCGTGTTTGACCATTACGCCGGCCAGCGCGATGCCGCCCTGGCCGCCGCGCAGGCCGCCGGGGCGGCCTGGGTACTGTTCGTGGATGCAGATGAGCGCGTGCCGCCGGCCCTGGCCGCCGAAGTGCGCCAGGTCATCGCGCAGGGGGACTGTGCCGGCTGGCGCATTCCGCGCCACAATTACATTTTTGGCCGGCTCACCCGCGGGGCCGGCTGGTATCCCGATTATCAGACGCGGCTGCTGCGCGTGGGCGCGGCCCGCTACGACCCGGCCCGCCAGGTGCATGAAACCGTGCTGCTGGATGGCCCCGCAGGCACGCTGACGCAGCCTTTCATCCACCACAATTACCGCGATGTGGCCCAGTTCATCGCCAAGCAGCGCCGCTACGTGCAGTACGACGCGCACATCCTGCATCAGCAGGGCATCCGCCCGAAGCCCTATACCTATCTCACGCAGCCGCTGCGCCATTTTTACTGGCGCTTCGTCACCCTGGGCGGCTACCGCGACGGCCTGCACGGGCTGCGCCTGTCGCTGTGGATGGCCTGGTATGAATACCGCAAATATCAACTGCTGCGCGGCCTGCTGAACGCCGACCGCTGAGGGGCCCGGCGGTGGGCCGGGCCCGCCGGGCGCGTTATTCCAGCTTCGGCAGCAGCACGCCGTAGCCGCCGCTGCTGCGCCGGTACACCACCTGCATCTGGTTCTGGTCGGCATTGAAGAACAGGAAGAAATCGTGCCCCAGCAGTTCCATCTGCTCCACGGCTTCGTCCTCGTTCATGGCCATCACGCTGATCTCTTTACGGCGCAAAATTTGCGCTTCTTTCCAGCCCGCATCCGGCACCGCCATTTCCTGGGTGGTGGTTTCCGGCACTTCTTCGGACAGGTCGATCTCCTCCGGCGTGGCCATAAAACGCTCGCGCACGCGCTTCACATCGCGCTTGCCCTTAAAACGCTGAATGCGGCTGTACATCTTATCAATCGCGCCGTTGATGGCCACCTTCACGGCATTGGTATCGCCGGACATGTCCATTTTTTCTTCGGCCCGCAGGATGGCCCCCCGGCTGTGCCGCACGGTGATTTGCACCGCGACAATATCGCGCCCCCGGCTGTTGTGCTGGCGGGCAATATCCGCCCGCACGCTGCTGATGTTGGGAAGAAAGCGCGTCAGCCGACTGAGCCTTTCCTGAGCATAGGCCTCGATATGGTCTGCCACTGTGATGTTATTACCGTGAATGGTCACATCCATGCTGAACGCTCCTTGCTGCAAAAGTGAATATTCAGGCTACGGTCACGGTCAGCGCTGCGACGGCGGCCGCGCCGCTGTCACGCAGGGCGGCGGCACAGGCCCGCAGCGTCGCGCCGGTGGTACACACGTCGTCCACCAGCAGCAGCCGTTTGCCGTCAATGAGGGGGGGATGGGCGGTAAAAGCATCGACCACATTCATCAGGCGTTCCTGACGGTTCAGCCCGACCTGGTGCCCGGTATCGCGGTGACGCTGGAGGGCCTCCGACCCGGTGGGGATGCCGGTCAGGTCGGTGAGGGCAGCACATAAGCTTTGCGCCTGATTATACCCGCGCTCGGCCAGGCGGGCAGCGTGCAAAGGCACTGGAATATACATGTCAAACGTCCGGGAAAAGTGGGGCAGGGTGTGCGCCAGGCGCTGGCCCAGGGGGCCGGCCAGGGCCGGGTTGTGGGCATATTTCAGGCTTTGCACGGCCGCCTGCAAAATGCCCTCATGCGTGCCCGTGGCCAGCACCTGCTCCAGGTCTGCCACCGGCACGGTGTGCACGGCCAGCGGCAGGTGCGCCAGGTCGGCGGCACAGGCGGCACACCACAGCGTATCCACCCGGCCGCAGCCCTGGCAGCGCGGCGGGAACACCAGGTCAAGCGCAGCCAGCCACACCGGGCGCACAGACGCAAACAGCCCGGTGTTCCGGGCTGAGTGTGTGTTCAGGCGGGTTTTCACGAACCCGGAGCATCCTTTCCTGCGGTGGCGGGGTTAAAAGGCCCCGCCGGCGTTGGTGTTCATCAACTGAATCACGGCCGGCCCCAGCAGCACAATCCAGATCGACGGGAAGATGAGCAGTACCATCGGGATCATCATCTTCACCGGGGCCTGCTGCGCCTTCTCCTGCGCCCGCTGGCGGCGCTTCACGCGCATCTGGTCAGACTGCACGCGCAGGATTTTGGACATGCTCACCCCCAGTTGTTCCGCCTGGATGATGGCGGCCACAAAGGAGTTGACATCCGGTACATCCATGCGGGTGGACATATCTTTCAGCGCGTCCTTGCGCGGCTTACCCAGTTGAATTTCGCGCAGAACACGGCCAAACGCCAGCGACAGTTCGTTATCCCACTTTTCGTACACTTTGCCCATCGCGGCATCAAACCCCAGGCCGGCTTCCACGCAGATCACCAGCAAATCCAGCGCGTCCGGCAGCGCTTTAATGACGCTGTTCTGGCGCTTGCTAATTTTGCTTTTCACCGACAGGATGGGGAAGTAGTAGCCCAGCGCACAGCCGCCCAGCGTCCACAGCAGGTTGTTGGGGAAGGGCTGCTGCATAATCTGGAAGCCCATCAAAAAGCCGCCCAGGCCCAGGGCAATGGTAAAGACAATCTGCTGCATAAAGAGCTGCGTGGGGTCGGTATTTTGCCCGGCCATATCCAGCAGCTTCCGGGTGGCTTCCAGCCGTTTTTGCGGCGTTAAGCGGGCCACCAGGTCAGACAGGCGCTTGATGATGGGCAGCAGCACGCGGTCTCTAAACGACAGCTTCAGCTCCACTTCTTCCAGCGATTCCACCTGAATATCGTTATCGCCGTAAAAAGCCAGCCGTTCAGACAGGGCATCGGTGCCACGGTCTTCGCGCATCCCGATGTACACCATCGCGCCGACCACGCCCAGGATGCCAAACACCACCAGAAGAGGAAGGATCATTTCCATAGAAGGCTGCTCCTGCGCTGCTTAAATTTCGATGTCGATGATTTTCTGGATGACGGCGGTACCAATGCCGATGAGCGTTAAGCCGGCCCCCAGCATGGGCCAGCCGCATTCCCGGCTTTCGAACAACTGCCCCATGTAACCCGGCGAAGCCATGTTCAGGAACAGCGCCAGAGCAATGGGCAGGAAGCTGATGAGGTAGCCGGTGATGCGCCCCTGCGAGGTCAACACGCGGATTTCGCCCTTCAGCTTAATGCGCTCGCGGATGGTGCTGCTGATGACTTCCAGAATTTCTGCCAGGTTGCCGCCCACTTCGCGCTGAATGTTGACGGCCGTCACCACCAGGTCCAGGTCATCGCTTTCGATGCGTTCCAGCAGGTGCTGCATCGCGTCGGACATATCAATGCCGAGCTGCACTTCTTTCACCACGCGCTGAAACTCGGTCATGGTCGGTTCGGGCGCATCGCGGGCGATGGCTTCCATCGCCTGCAGCACGCTGTAGCCGGAGCGCAGCGCGTTCACCCACAGCCCCAGGGTATCCGGGAGCTGCGTTTCAAAGGCGATGAGGCGCGAACTGATGAGCCGGCTGACGTAAATACGCGGCACGAAAAAGCCAATCATCGCCGCCACGGTGGACATGATGGGGTCGCCGGGGAACAGGATGAGCCAGCCCAGGGTGAAGCCGCCGCCCATGGCCACCACGTGCGACACGGCAAATTCCGCCGGCGTGAGCTTGAGATTGGCACGGGCCAGCTTTTGCCGCCAGGACTTGCCGAATTTGCGCTCCGCCAGAAAATCATTAATCGGGTCCAGGATGCGCCGGCCTTCTTCCAGCACCGCCCCGGCCGAAACCTGCTGTTCCCGTTCTCTGGCTTCTGCTTCCTGCGCGGCCTGGATGAAGCTCTGGTAATTGCCATCCTGCTTATCCAGATCATCCAGCCGGGTGACGGCCAGGCTGTCATCGCGGCGGGTGAAATAGGCCCCCACCACCACGATGATGACCGCCAGCACTGCCACCACCGCCAGCACAATTGTCTGTTCGGTCGTAATGACCATACCCGTCTTCTCCCACAATCACACCCGGTTATCGGCACACAGCGTTTGTTGTATTGTAGTCACAAAAGCATCAGCGCGTCAATGAAGGTGACGCGCCGATGACCAAATTCCTGCTGCTGCCGGCGCAGCGCGCCCGGCCGGCCTTACTTGCGCCCGCTGCCCAGGCCGAAGACGGAGGCCGGCAGCGGAATGCCAGCATCTTCGATCTTCTGCACGAATTTGGGCCGGATGCCGGTGGGGCGAATGCGCCCGATGATCTTGTTCTTCTCCATGCCGGTCTGCTCAAATTCAAAAATGTCGGACATGGTAATCATTTCGCCTTCCATGCCCTGCACCTCAGTCACCGCCAGAATCTTGCGCGAGCCGTCGCGCAGGCGCGATTGCTGCACAATACATTCGATGGCGCTGGCCACCTGCTCGCGGATGGCGCGGACGGGTAAATCCATCCCGGCCATCAGGCACATCACTTCCAGCCGCGAAATGGCATCGCGCGGGCTGTTGGCGTGCAGCGTGGTCAACGAGCCATCGTGACCGGTGTTCATCGCCTGGAGCATGTCCAGCGCTTCCCCGCCACGGCATTCCCCCACCACGATCCGGTCAGGGCGCATTCGCAGGCAGGCGATCACCAGGTCCTGGATGGACACCTGCCCCTTGCCTTCGATGTTGGCCGGGCGGCTTTCCAGCGGCACCACATGCTCCTGCTGAAGCTGCAACTCGGCCGCGTTTTCCACTGTGATGATGCGCTCATCGTTGGGGATGAAGCCGGACAGCACGTTCAGCAGCGTCGTCTTGCCGGAGCCGGTGCCGCCCGATACCACCAGGTTCAGCGCCGAAATGACGCTCGCCCGCAAAAATTCTGCCACCTCGGCCGACATCGAGCCGTAGCGGATGAGGTCTTCGATTTGCAGGCGATACTTGGGGAATTTACGAATGGTGACGGTGGGGCCGCACAGCGCAATGGGGCGAATAACCACATGCACGCGGGAGCCATCCGGCAGGCGGGCATCCACCAGCGGCGAACTTTCGTCCACACGGCGGCCCAGCGGCGCAACGATGCGGTCAATCACGCGCATCACATGCTCATCACTTTCAAAGGTGATGCCGGACAGCGACGGGTGCCCCTTCTGTTCGATGAAGATCATCTTGGGGCCATTCACCATGATCTCGGTCACGCTGTCATCGCTCAGCAGCGCATCCAGCGGGCCAAAGCCCAGGATGTCCGCCACGATGGCATCGTACAGGCGGTCTTTTTCCGCCTTGTTCAGGATCATGCTTTCTTCCACCAGGATGGAATTGAACAGGCGCGAAATTTCTTCGCGGACTTCGTTGGGGCGGGACGAAATATCCAGCGACGGATCCAGTTCGGCCATCAGCTTGGCCTGAATGCGCGACTTGAGATCGCCATAGTTATCGCCCGGCTTACGCACTTTTTCGCGTTCCATGCCCTGTTTCTGGCGGGCGGCGGCTTCTGCCTGGCGGCGACGGGCTTCGGCATCCTGGTTCGCTGGCGGCCCACCCGCCCCCGGTCGCGGGGGTTGACCGGCGTTTTGCCCGCCGCCGCCCCCCTGCTGACCACCCCCCTGAGGAATTCGCTTCAACAAAGACATGTGCTGCTCCTGTAAGCTGACCTGACCTGACGTGACCTGCTCTGACGAAAGCGCCGCGGTGTGCCGGTGACACCGCGGCCGGTGCTAAACGGGATGCTCCGCCGGCCGCGGCGGGCTACTTACGCCCGAACCAGCCGCCGCGCGCGGGTTTCACTTCCTGGTCTTCGACGATTTTTTCCTCGCCCATCAGCGCGGTATACACATGGTTGGACAGCGCCGTTAGTTCTTTGATGGGCGATTTCGTCGTATCCCGGTCTGAAGCAATGACCGGAATCCCTTTGTTCACAGCGTTCAGGATGATGCGTTCATCCACCAGCGGGATGGTGCCTTCAAGCTGGCGCTTTAAAAACTGCTGAATGCGCTCCGGCGGCGGTACGCCTTTCACCTGGCGCGGGTCTACCGCTTTGTTCAGCACGATGCTCACCTTGTCCGCCGCGAACCCCACCGAGTCGAACCAGTCGATCACCAGGCGGGTGTTTTTGATGGACGGCAGGCTGGGGTTCACCAGCAGCACGATTTTGCTGGCGCGTTCCAGCACGCCGGCCGTCACCGCGTCGATGGATTTCCCCACATCCAGCACCACAAAATCGTAGTAACTGGCGATTTGCTCCAGCAGGATGGGCAGCACATCCGGCTTTTCATCGCGGATGCTGACCCCCATGGCCGGGCGCGGCGGCCCCAGCAGCACTTTCAGGCCGCTGTTGTGGGTGGTGACGAGATTTTCAAAATAGTCGATGTCCAGTTCATCAATGGCTTCCACCACGTCCACCAGCGTCGCCTGGGGGCGCAGGTCCAGGAAGGCACCCACATCGCCAAATTGCAAATCCGCGTCGATCAGCAGCGAGCGAATGCCTTCGCGCATCAGCCCGCTGGCCAGGCTGGTGGCGACGGTGGTGCAGCCCGCGCCGCCGGTGGGGCTGTACACCACGATCACATGGCCGGCGCGGCCGCCTTCGCCGGTGGGTTCTTCGGCCGCCGCCGGGATGACCACCCCCTGCGCGATGCGTTCAAACTGCTCGCGCAGCGGGGCATACTGCTGGTACACCATGCGGATGGTGTTGTACAGCTTGTCCATGTCCGGGGGTTTGGTCAGGAAGAAGCGTGCGCCGGCCATCATCGCCCGCTGAAGATAATCGGTATCATCCTGCACCGACATCATAATCACGCCGACCATGGGCAGGGCTTTGGTGATGAGCGCTGCCGCTTCCAGCCCGTCCATGTCGGGCATATTGATGTCCATGATGACGATGTCGGGCTTCAGCTCTTTGGCCTGCGCCACGCCCTCGCGCCCGTTAGAGGCACCGCCCACCACCTTAAATTCCTGCTCAAATTGCAGCAGTTTTTTAATGCCCTCGCGGGCTTCGGGCATGTCGTCCACCAGCAGGATGCGAATGCCTGCTTTGCTGCCCTCATCTTTTTTGGCCGGTGACTTCCCCATGACTCTCTGTCCTCAGGGTAGCTGGTTGAGCGAAATGGTATCGCCCACATTCAACTGGCGAATGCTGCGGATGGCCGGTTCGATGTTGTATTCAAACTTCTCCGGCGGGGTGATGCTAAAACGCTGCATGATGTAATTGAGCGAGACCGTTTCGGTGGTGGGGTAGGTGACAGCCGCCGCCGAGCGCAGGGCAAACGTCACCGGCACGCGGGCTTCCACCAGCCAGGTGAGCACCACCGCATCCTGCGGCGAAACTGCCAGCGTCACAATATCTGGCAGGGGCACCGGGGTGGGCGGGGGCGGCGGGCCTTCGGTGGGGGCGGCGGCACCTGGTTCCGGCGTGGGCGGGATGGGCGTGGGCGAGGGCACCGGTACAAAGATGCGGCCATCCAGCGGGAAATCGCCACGCCAGATCACCAGGGCATCGGTGATGGTGCGCTGCGTGGCCAGGCGCGGCCGCGGCTGTTCGGAGGGCACCACCAGCACCGGGGTAATATTGCCCACCAGGTTACGCTGGTCAAACACCCCGCGCACGGCCGATTCATCAATTTCAAAGGTGCCGCCACTGGGGCAGGGGGGCACTTCGCCCGTCACCGCGCAGGTGATGGTCACAAGCTGGAAGGCATTCGGCTCGGCCGACTGGAATTCCGGGTCAACATCCACGTACAGGAAGGACACAATCACGTCCACACGGTCGCCAGGCTGAATGGCATAGGCGACGCTGGTCAGGCGGTTCATGGGCACGGCCACCGCCACCCGGTTATCGGGCAGCACGGCCGCCGCGTCTGACCCGACCCCGCTCACGCGCAGGTCGGACAGCGATGGCACCACCATGGATTGCAGCACCGGCTGTTCGCGGTAAATATCGGTGCGGGCGATGAGGCCCACCACGTCTTCGATATTGCTAAACACCTGGATGGGCGCGGCCGTCTCCGGGTAGGGCACCAGCGCCACCATGTTCGGCTCAATCGTCACCCCGCGCGGAATTTCCTGGACGGCGATCACAATTTCCAGGAAGGGCACCTGGGTGGGTGCCGGGGTGGAGGTTTCCAGCACCGCCGGCGGCAGCCCGGCATCCGTCACCTGGGTCGCATCGGCGGCCGGGGGCGGGGTGGTCGGTTGGCCCAGCAGCACAAAGGCGATGACCCCCACGACAATGACCACCACCACCGCCAGAATAATCGGGAGGGGTGATCTTCTTGAACTCTGGCTCATAACAAACTCCGTTCCGGGAATGATGTACCGCAGGCAGGCGCGAGTACTGCAATAACTGAGAGTCTATCCCAATGCCGGTAATTGTCAAACAGGCAGGATGTACTGGCGGACGGCCCGCCCTTACGACATTTCACCGGCCGGCAGTTCCATGCGCAGCGTGGTGCCTTCATTTTCGCTGCTCTTAATTTCCACATTGCCTTTCACCAGCTTAATGCGCCCGTTGAGGATGCTGAGCGACTGCACCCGCGCATCGCCGGTATCGCCCCGGCTGCCATCCAGCACGCCGCTGGCATCAAACCCGCGGCCATTGTCCTGGATCACCATCCGCACTTTATCGCCGGACATATCCAGCCGCACCGAAATTTCGGTCGGTGCGCCATAATCGCGGGCCATGGTCATGGCATCCTGAATGCTGCGGAAGATGAGCACTTCGCGGTGTTTTTCCAGCCGGCGGCTTTCGTTCAGCAGTTCCAGGCGGGTTTCAATATCGTTTTTGTCGCCAAAGCTCTCCACATAACGCCGCACGGTGGGGGCCACCCCCAGGTCATCCAGCATCATCGGGCGCAGGTCAAAAATAAATTCGCGCACTTTCTGGAAGGCGCTGCTGGCGTTGGTCTTCAGGTTGCCCAGTTCTTCGGCGGCTTTTTCCGGGTTACGGTCGAACAGGCGCTGGCAAATTTCGGCCTGGAGGATGAAATTGGTCAGTGATTGCGCCGGGCCATCGTGCAGGGCGCGAGACAGGCGCAGGCGTTCATCTTCCTGGGCGCGGATGATGCCGATGATGTCCAGCGTTTCATCTTCGCTGCCGCCGGCGCTGTCCGGGCCGCCGCTGCTGATGGAGGCCGCCCCCTGCACCTTGCTCAGCAGGTCGGCGAACAATTTTTGCCGCTGCTCCAGCAGTTCATAGCTGCCTTTGTTCTGTTCGAGCTGGCCGCGCATGGTCGCCAGGCGAAAACGCACTTCCAGCGCTTCATCATATTTATCGCGGATGTCCTCCCGGGGGACGGTATCCAGATTATCTTTGATGTTGCGCAGTTCGGCAGCGATGCCCGAATAGCGGTTCTGCTCGCGGTCAACGGCGGTTTGCATGGCCGTCACCTGGTCTTTAATTTCGGTCAGGCGGCGCTTGCCCAGGCTAATTTCCTGCGTCAACAGGTCGATCAATTCGGCTCTGGGGTCGCCACTTTCCAGTTCATCACGGTCAAATGCCATTTATGCCTCCGGCTGCATGTCATTATCCAGGCGCACCCACCCGCGCCGCAGCGCGATGACGGCGGCCTGAGTGCGATCATTGACGTTCATCTTCCTCAAAATGGAGGTCATGTGATTTTTCACCGTCTGCTGGCTAATGCCCAGGCGCACGGCGATCTCTTTGTTGATGAGGCCCTGCGTCACCGCTTCCAGAATTTCCATTTCGCGGTGGCTGAGGGGGATAAAATGCCCTTCGGTATCGGTAAAAAACTGGCCGCGGCTGGCTTCTTCCACCCGTTCTTGCAGCCAGATGCCGAATTCTTCGCGGTTCATGGGGCTTTCGTTGACGACGTAATAGCCGCGCACGACATGCCGAATGAGCCGTACCAGGGTTTCCGGGTGAATGTCTTTGGGGCAGTAGGCGGAAGCGCCGCTGCGAAAAGCGTGAATGGTCTGTTCTTTGTCGTGGTGGGCGGTGAGGATGATGATGGCCGTTTTCACCGACGACGATTCCAGATTGCGGGCCACCTGAAGGCCGTTCATCCCCGGCAGGTTCACATCCAGCAGCACCACATCCGGCTTAACTTCTTCCACCAGCGTCACGGCTTCTAAACCATTATCGCAAAAACCGATGACCGTCAGGTCTTCTTCCATCTCCAGGGCACGCTGCAACCCGGTACGAAACAGCGGATGATCATCCACAATGAACACCCGAATCATCGCCGGTGTAGAATGATGTGTTTCCATACTGTTTTAAATTGCGACAGAATGTTTGGGCAGGGTCTGCCGCAGCTCCTTTCCGCGCCCGCGTGCCGGTCATTAAGGGTAGCCATGTGCTGGTGATCCCCGGGATGGACGGGGCCTATGGGACAGTATAGCATGAAAGTCATAGTGGTGGCAACGCACCCGACGGGGTGGCTGCCGCGACCGATGGAGGTTAAAAAGCGGTGCAAGCGATCGAACGAGATGGACTGCGTTACTACCAGACCGCCGCCTGGGCGGCCGACTGGGCGACGGTGAAACACGGCATTTTTACCCGCCACGGCGGGGTGAGCGCCGCGCCCTGGGGATCGTTGAATGTGGGCGGTACGGTGGGCGATGCGGTGGCGGCGGTGCGCCAGAACCACCTGAAGATGTATGCCGCCCTGGGGGTGAACCCGGCCGCGGCCGTCACCACCTGGCAGGTGCACAGCGCCGATGTGGTGCTGGCCATCACCCCGCTGCACGGGCGGCGCTGGTTGGCCCAGGCGGATGGCCTCATCACCGATAAGCCGGGGCTGGTGCTGGCCATGCGCTATGCGGATTGTACCCCGCTGCTGTTTTATGACCCGGTGCGGCGGGCGGCGGGCCTCGCCCATGCTGGCTGGCGCGGCACGGTGCAGGGCATGGCCGCCCGCATGGTGCAGGCGCTTCAGCAGGCCTATGGCTGCCGCCCGGCCGATCTTCAGGTCATCATCGGGCCGTCCATTTCCCAGGCGTGTTTTCAGGTGGGGGAGGAGGTGGTGCAGGCGCTGGCCGGCTATTTTGGCACCGTGGACGGCCTGGTACGCCGCGACCCGGCCGATGGCACCGCCTATGCCGATCTGTGGGCGGCCAACCGGCTGGATTTAGAGCGCTGCGGCGTGACACAGATCGAAATTGCCGGGCTGTGTACCATGCAGCGCACGGATGAATTTTTCTCGCACCGGGGCGAAAAAGGCCGCACCGGCCGCTTTGGTGCGGTGATGGCGTTATAAAATAAGCAGTAGCGACCGCTTTCGGGAAGGAACACCCATGACGCAGTATCATCTGGCGCAGTTGAACATTGCCACCATGCTCGGCCCCATCGACAGCGACCTCATGGCCGATTTTGTGGCGCAACTGGCCACCATCAACGCCCTGGCGGACGCTGCGCCGGGCTTTGTGTGGCGTTTGCAAACCCCGGCCGGCGATGCAACCGCGCTGCGCCCCTTTGACGATGAGCGCCTGATTGTGAATATGAGCGTGTGGGACAGCCTGGCCGCGCTGCACCAGTTCACCTATTACAGCGCTCATGCGGCGGTGTACCGTGACCGTGGCCGCTGGTTTCACAGGGTGAAAACGCCGGTGCTGGTGCTGTGGTGGGTGCCGGCGGGCCATATTCCTTCTTTGCCAGAAGCCCGTGAACGGCTGGACTGGCTGGCACAGCACGGCCCCACCCCGCAGGCGTTCACCTTTAAACAATCGTTTCCGCCGGCTGTGTAACGGGGGTTTCCATGAATGAGCTGACCACCATCGCTGAACGCATCGCGCAGGTGCGGGCGCACATCGCCGCCGCCTGTGACCGCGCCGGCCGCCACCCGGACGCGGTGACGCTGGTCGCCGTCAGCAAAACGCACCCGCCGGAAGTGCTGCTGGCCGCGCTGGCGGCCGGGGTGCGGCATTTTGGCGAAAATCGCGCGGAGGAAGCCGCTGCTAAAATGCCCGTGGTGAACGCTGCCGCGGCGGTGCCACCCGTCTGGCATATGATCGGCCATATTCAAAGCCGTAAGGCGAAGCTCATCCCGCCGCTGTTCCAGGTGGTGCATTCGGTGGATACGCTGAAGCTGGCGCAGCGCCTGGCGGAGCAGGTGCCGGCCGGCGCTGCG
>JALOOI010000066.1 GCA_025454495.1 Anaerolineae bacterium | reverse complement strand
CCCGCCCTCATCCCCACGCTGACGCTGCCCGCCACCGAGCTGGTGCTGGCCACGCCCACCCCCACCTGGACGGCGACGGTGGAAGGGCCGGTGATGCTGGAAGTGCTGGCCAACACCGGCGAAGTGAACGTGCGCCAGATGCCCGATCCCGCCAGCCAGCGCCTGGGCACCATCCAGCCGGGGGAGCAGTTCGTCGCCCGCGGGCGCTATTTTCGCTGGCTGGCCTTTGAATACGATCAATCGCCATCAGGCATTGGCTGGGTGTTTGAAGACCAGGTGACGATCATCGGTGATGGCGCGACCATTCCCGCGGTAGACCCCTACAGCGAACCCACCGCCACGCCGGATGCCGCCCGCGCCGCCCTGGTGCAAACGCTGGAAGCCGTCACGCTCACCCCCGGCGCAGATTTAACTGTGATCGCGCAGAATCGCGTGTTGAGCCTGCCCACGGCCGCCGTCAGCGCCACGCCCGACGGGGAAACCGGCATTTTGCCCACCTTCACCCCGCCGGCGGAAGTGGTGCCGCCGGGCAACAATGCCGGGGCGAATGCGGTGGCCGCCAGCCTGGAAGCCAGCGTGATCGAAAATGCGCTCACCCGCGTTACGGCCGGCACGGTGCCGCCCATTGTGCCCATCGGGCTGCTGCTGGCCGGCGGGCTGCTGGGGCTGCTGGTGAGCAGTTTACGACGCTAGACCGCTGCATCAAAAACAGCCCGCACCAGGCGGGCTGTTCATAGTATTCCAGGGGTGTTAGTAGCTGCTGCTGCTGCAAGACCCGCAGCCGCCACCGCTGCTTTCGGCGCTGCTGCCGTCCTTGCCCTTGAAGGAATGGCCGCAGCCGCAGGACGAAGCCGCATTCGGGTTATCAATGCGGAAGCCGCCACCGATGAGGCTGTCCACAAAATCAATCGTTGCGCCCTTCAGGTACACCAGGCTGGTGGGGTCTACCAGCAGGCTAACGCCATCCACGCTGACGACTTTATCAAAGTCCTGAGCGCGTTCTTCAAATGCCATGCCGTACTGCATCCCGGAACAGCCACCACCCGTCACGAACACCCGCAGGGAATGATTGGGGACATTGCGCTGCTGGAGAAGATTACGAATTACTGCCACAGCAGACGGGGTTACTGTCAGGATGGGGGTTTCCACCATCACGTCAGTCTGCGGAATCAGGGTCATGAGTGTTTGCTCCTCAGCGTGTACACAGTTCTATGCGTACTATAGACGATTTTAGAAAGACTGTCAATAAAATAGACACTTATCATCTTTTTTCACAAACGACCAGGCAGGCGCTACAGCACCGGTTTGGTGGGGATGAAATACGAGCAGGACGAATCGCCCGCCACCATGTGCGAAATGCGGCGCGGCACAATGCCGATCATGGACGAGATCAGGCGCATATCCAGCCCGCACAGGGCATCGGTCTCGCGTGCCAGGTGATGATAGGGGCAGTTGTGGGTGTGCAGCATGAAGCCATTTTCCACGCTTTCCACACTGGCTTTGTACCCGGTCTGGTTGAGATACTGCACCACCGCTTCCAGCCGTTTCTCCAGCGATCCCTGGGGAATGCCGGCATCGGCCGCCATGCCGGTGGCCACGCCTTCGATGATGACATTCACGCTCTCGGCCGGCATGGTTTTTTCGATCTGCTGCAACAGATGCCCCGCCAGCCGCTGATAATTGCCGGGGAAATAGGCCGCGCCGCGTTCTGTGAGGCCATACACATGCTGCGGGCGGCCCGGCGTATCGCGGTGGCGCATTCGGCCCGCATTCACCAGGCCTTCTTCCTGCAACACCTTCAGATGATGCCGCACAGTGACAGCCGTAATGTTATCGCTGCGTCGCGCACGCAAATCATCCACCACTTCATCCACAGTTGCCTCGTAGCGTGTTTTGAGGATTTCCAGAATCTGGCGACGGGTTTCCTGCATTCCATTGTACCTGGTCAACTCATTTTAACGATATTGATCTATAAAATTCTAGCTTCAGGGCTTAACATTGTCAAACCACCGGTTTTAGTGATACGATTTCAGCCATTCACAGGTTAAGCAATTCCTTATCCTGCTGCCAGGAGCAAACACATTGAAGCCGCTTGTTGCGTTCCAGGGGATCCCTGGTGCCAATTCTGAAATTGCTATTCGCCAGCACTTTGGCCAGACGGTGGATACCACCCCCTGCGCCGACCTGGGGCAACTGTTTGAAGAACTCCAGAATGATAAAGTCACTTACGCGCTGCTGCCGGTGGAGAATGCGCTGGCGGGGGCGGTGAATGGCGCTTATGAGCTGCTGATGGATTATGACCTGCGGATTCAGGCGGAGGTCATTTTGCATGTGCATCATGCGCTGGTGGCGCTGCCGGGCACCCGGCTGGCGGACCTGAAATATGTGCGCTCGCACCCGCAGGCGCTGGCCCAGTGTGAGCGCTTTTTAAAGCGGCATCGCCTGCAACCGGTGCCCTGGTACGATACGGCCGGGGCCGCGCTGGATTTATCGCGCGATTGTGCCGACCAGACCGCGGCCATCTCCAGCCTGCTGGCGGCCGAGCTGTATCACCTGGAGCCGCTGGCCAAAGAAATTGAAGATGTGCCCTTCAACTTTACGCGCTTCTTCGTCCTGGGGCATGGCGACCCGCAGCCCGGCGACTATAATAAGACCTCGCTGGTCTTTGCCACCCGCAACCGCCCGGCCGCGCTGCATGAGTGCCTGGGCGAATTTGCCCGGCGCGGCCTGAACCTGACCAAGATTGAATCGCGGCCGCGGCGTAATCGCCCGTGGGAACCCATTTTCTTCGTCGATTTTGAGGGCCACTGGCAGGAAACCGCCGCGCAGGAAGCCATCCTCGGGCTGGTTCAAAAGGCCTCGTTTGTTAAAATGCTCGGATCATACCCGGCAGCCAGAACCGACTCGGTGGGGATGTAAACAATGACCAGACTCGATGTAGCAATCCTGGGCGCAACCGGCGCGGTGGGGCAGCGCTTTATTCAACTGCTGGAAAACCATCCGTGGTTTCGCGTGGCGGAACTGGTGGGCCACAGCAGCGCCGGCAAAGCCTATGGCGACACAGTAAAATGGATCCTGGACGATAACCCGCCGCTGCACCTGTGGGATCAAAAGGTGCTGCCGCTGGATGCACCGTTACAGTCGCCGCTGGTGTTCAGTGCGCTGCCGAAAGAGGCCGCGCTCCAGCGCGAGCCAGAACTGGCCGCGGCCGGGCACATCGTTTGTACCAATGCCTCGGCCTATCGCATGGCGGAGGATGTGCCGCTGCTGCTGGCGGACATCAACGCGGCGCATGTGGCGCTGATCGAAGTGCAGCGGCAGCGGCGCGGCTGGACGACCGGGGCGCTCATCGCCAATTCTAACTGTACAGTGATGCCGGTGGTGATGGCCCTGGCCCCGCTGAAGCCGTTTGGCATTCGCAAAGTGCACGTCGTCAGCGAGCAGGCCATCAGCGGGGCCGGGTACCCCGGCGTGCCCTCGCTGGATATTATCGATAACATCATTCCCTTCGTCAGCCAGGATGAAGAAGAAAAGGTGGAGATCGAAGCGCGGAAGATGCTCGGCGATTTCAGCGGCAGCGGCATCGCTGAACTGGATGCCGTGACGGGCGCAACCTGCACCCGCGTTCCGGTGATCGACGGGCATATCGTCAATATTTCGCTGGAACTGGCCGCGCGGCCGGCTCTGGCGGACATTCTGCGGGCCTGGGAGGAATTCACCGCGCCGGCGCAGGTGGCCGCGCTGCCGTCGTCGCCGCTGCGCCCGCTGCAATATCTGCCCCAGGCAGATCGCCCGCAGCCCCGCCGCGACCGGCTGGCCGGCAAAGGCATGATGACTTCCATCGGCCGCCTGCGCGAATGCCCCATCCTGGGGTATAAATTTGCCGCGCTGGCGCATAATACCATCCGCGGGGCTGCCGGCAGCAGCATCCAGAATGCGGAACTGCTGGCCGTGGCCGGCTACATTCCGTCCTTCCAGCCGGCAAAGGCCGCCGTGCTGGCCTGAGTTTGTGACAAATTGCACACGCGGCGTAGCGCCCGGCGGCCGCGCGGGGTTAATATATGCAGTGCAAGAACGACGACATTCGGCGGAGACACTATGAGAGTATTTATCGCAGGGATTGACGGGTATCTGGGCTGGGCGCTGGCACAGTACATGACGGCCCGGGGCCATGAAGTCGCCGGGGCAGATTTGCTGCTGCGCCGGCAGTGGGTGGAAGAAGTGGGCAGCATCAGCGCCATTCCCATCGCCGACCGCGAAGAACGTCTGGCCGCCTTTAAGGCGCAGTACGGCAAAGACCTGGATTTCCGCGTGGGCGACCTGTGTGATTACGCTTTCGTGCGCGACTTTTTCCAGTCGTTCCAGCCAGAAGCCATTGTCCATGTGGGGCAAATGCCGTCCGCGCCCTATTCCATGATGGATGTGGAACATGCGCTGTGGACGCAGACCAACAACGTCAATTCCAACATGGTAATCCTGTGGGCCATGCGCGAAGTGGTGCCGGATGCTCACCTGGTGAAACTGGGCACCATGGGCGAATATGGGCAGCCCAATATCGACATTGCCGAAGGCTTCTTTGAGGTGGAATATCGCGGGCGTAAAGACCGCCTGCCGTTCCCGCGCCTGCCCGGCAGCTTCTATCACCTCAGCAAAGTGCACGATTCGCACAATACCCATTTTGCCACGCGCATCTGGAAGCTGCGGGCCACCGACATCATGCAGGGTGTGGTGTTCGGCACGCAGTTTGAAGGCATGGTTGATGTGCCCGCGCTGCGTACCCGGCTGGATTTTGACCAGTGCTTCGGCACGGCCATCAACCGCTTCTGTGTGCAGGCCGCCGTGGGCCACCCGCTGACGCTGTATGGCGCGGGCACGCAAAAGCGCGGCTTCATCCCCCTGCGCGATGCCCTGCGCTGCCTGACGCTGGCCTGCGAAAACCCGGCCCAGCGCGGCGAATTTCGCGTGTTCAACCAGTTCTCCGAGGCCTATAACCTGGTGGAACTGGCCGATATGACGCAGCAGGTGGGCACCGAACTGGGCCTGAAAGTGGAGATTGCCCACTACGAAAACCCGCGGCAGGAGCTGGAGGAACACTACTACAACCCCGACCGCGAGAATTTGCTCAAGATCGGCTATGAGCCGTCGCAGGATGTGAAATCGGAGATGAAGGTGATGATCGCCGATTTGCTGCCCCACAAAGCGCACATCCTGCAAAAGTCGGCGGTGCTGGTGCCGGATATTCGCTGGGATGGCACACGCCGCCGTTCTCGTGCCATCGAAACCTCGCCGGCCTGAGGCTTTTCCCCATTCGTTGACCAGGCGCGGGGCACAGTGCCCTGCGCTTTTTGTTTGTGACCAGGAGTCTGTGTGTCTATGAAAATCCAGTTTCGGGAACTGGCGCAGCTTACCGCAGCAGACAGAGCCGTTCTGCTGCGCCGCGCCGAGCAGGATATTCGCAAGCTGCTGCCGCTGGCCCAGGAAGTGATCGACCGCGTGCGGACAGAAGGCGATGCCGCCGTGGTGGATTATGCCCGCCGGTTCGACGCGAAAGATTTTACCGCCGCCATGCTGCGGGCCACCCCGGCCGATTTTGCCGCCGCCCGGGCCAGCCTCAGCCCGCAGGTGATCGCCGCGATTGAGCTGGCCTACGACAATATTCGCCGTTTTCACCAGGAACAAATGCCGGAGAGCATGTGGTTCACCGAAGTGAAACCGGGGATCATGGCCGGCGAAAAGATCACCCCGGTGGCCAGCGCCGGGCTGTATGTGCCGCGGGGCAAAGGGGCGTTTCCGTCCGTGATGTTGATGCTGGCCACGCCGGCGAAGGTGGCCGGGGTGCCGCGGGTGGTGGTGGTCACGCCGCCGCGGCCGGATGGCAAAGCCGATGATGCCTCGCTGGTGGCCGCGCAAATCTGCGGCATTGATGAGGTGTACGTCGTCGGCGGGATGCAGGCGGTGGCCGCGCTGGCCTTCGGCACGGACAGCCTGCCGCAGGTGAGCAAGATTATTGGCCCCGGCAGCAGTTATGTCTCGGCGGCCAAACGGCTGCTGTATGGCACGGTGGACGTGGGGCTGCCGGCCGGCCCCAGTGAGTCGATCATTCTGTGCGATGAACACGTTGATCCGCGCCTGGCGGCGCTGGATTTGCTGGTGGAAGCCGAACACGGGCCCGAATCGGCGGCGACGCTGGTCACGCACAGCCGGGCCGTGGCCGAACAGGTGCACGCTATCCTGCCGGAATACATCGCCATGCTGCCGGAATGGCGGCGGGCCTTCGTGGAAAAAGTGCTGTCTGAATATGGCGGCATCATGCTCACCGGCAGCCTGGCAGAATCGATCCAGTTTGTGAACGATTATGCGCCGGAGCATCTGGAAGTGCTGGTGAAAGACCCGTTCATCGCGCTCAACCAGATTAAAAATGCCGGTGAAATTCTCCTGGGCGAGCTGACCCCCATCCCGCTGGCCAATTATGCCCTGGGGCTGAACGCCATTTTGCCCACCGGCGGCTTTGCGCGGACGTTCTCCTCCGTCAGCGTGTGGGATTTCCTCAAGCGCAGCGGGGTAGGGTATCTGTCACGCCAGGGGTATGAAGCGCTTCAGGGCGCGGTAACAGTGCTGGCGGATTATGAAGATTTTCCGGCTCATGCGCTGGCGCTGCGGCAGCGTAACCAGATTCTGGGCATAGATTAACCGAATACAGCGCGGGCCGGGCACGCTGGCCCGGCCCGCCGGCGGATGCCTCATGAGCGATACCTTACAGCAAATTCGTGATTTACAATTTACCGATGTCGCAGCGGCCGAAGCGCTGCTGCTGGCTTTCATCCAGGCGAATTTTCCGGCGCTGGCCGCGACGGCCGTGCAGCTTACCCCGAAGCCCACCTCGCTCAATTCGTTCAATGGCCTGCTGACGCAGGCCGACGGCACGCGGCGCTTTTTTAAGACCCACACCGAATCGCACACCATCATCAACGAATACTACAATGCCGAACTGCTGGCGCAGGCGGGCTATCCCATCATCCAGCCCATCTTTCGCTCCACCGAACCGGGGAAGCAGTTTCTGGTATATGAGGTGATTGATGACCCGGCGGTGTTTGACCTGGCATGGGCCATTGAAAATGGCGATGAAACGCTGTTCCCGGCGCTGACGGCCGCGCAGCAGCAGGCGGATGACGCGCTGTCTGGTTTTTACACCGGCAGTCATACCGTGCAGCCGGCCGGCGCAGCGGCCGACGCGCCGATTCACCAGTTGTTTTATCACCGGCTGACGGGCGGGCGACAGGCGCAATTTTACGCCGATGACATCCGCCTGCACCTGCCGGCGGGCAGCTATCCCATGCGCGAGGTGCGGCGCTGGCGCTGGCGCATCAACGGGCAGCACTACGCGCCCACGCTGGACGAGATCAGCGCCGGGGCTACCCGCACGCTGCATCCGGGGCGGGGGGGGCTGCTGGTGCGCGGCCATGGCGACGCACACAATGGCAATGTGTTCTTTCAGGCCGCGCAGCAGCGCCTGTTGTATTTTGACCCCGCCTTTGCCGGCCAGCACAATCCGTATCTTGACCTGGCCAAACCGCTGTTTCACAACGTTTTCGCTATGTGGATGTATTTTCCGCAGGACATACGCCGGCGGCTGACCATCACCATGCGGCTGGAAGACGGAGTTTGCCAGGTGGACTATGCGTATCCGCTGCACCCGGTGCGGCAGATGTTTCTGGAGAGCAAAATTGAGCGGGTGCTGCGGCCGCTGCTGACCCTGGCCGAAGCTGCCCAGGAACCGCTCGCTGCGCGGCGGGCGCTGCTGAAAGCGGCCCTGTTCTGCTGCCCGTTCCTGACGATGAACCTCACCGACAGCGGCCGCTTTCCGCCGGAGATTAGCCTGCTGGGGCTGGCCATGGCGGTGGAGATGGGGGCAGAAAGCCAGGGAACGCGCAGCCTGATCGATACCGTGCTCGACCAGGCCGGGCTGGCGGTATCAACCGGGGCGCGTTAGCCGGTCGCGCAGGTGCACAAACGTCTGCGATTCTTCATGGAAGATGTAGCGTACCGGCAGGGCAGTGGCATTGCGCCCGCCAATGCTGCGCAGGTGCTCAATGGCAGCCAGCAGATTTTTATTGCTCACGCCGATGGTGACGGTGTACCAGGTGCCGGCCGCGCCGGTGCCATAAATGGGCGCAACCGTCGGGCCCAGCAGGCCGCGCGTCAGCGGGTGCTGCACCACCAGCGCCGCCACCGCCTCGGCCGAGTCGCCGCAAATATCCACATTGAGCTGGTAGTAACTGCGGCCGTTCAGCGCAGCATCCATATACTCGCACAGGATGCGGGCCGCTTCCAGCGCGGCCGGCTGTTGCAGCGCCCGCCGATTGCCGATCAAACAGGCCTGCGACAGGATGATGGTGCCATCCTTAATCTGCTTGAGGTGATTTTCGCGCAGGGTTGTTCCCGTCTGCGTGAGGTCGATGATAATATCGGCATAGCCGATGGTAGGAGCCGCTTCGATGGCCCCTTCGGCATCCACCAGCGTAAAGTGATGGATGTGATGCCGGCGCAAAAACTGGCGTGTGAGATGGGTGTATTTGGTGGCAATCCGCAGGTTGCGCCCTTTTTGCTCGCGGAAGTCCAGCGCGATTTCGGTTAAATCCGCCATACTCTCCACATCGACCCACGCTTCTGGCACCGCCACCACCAGGTCACAGTGGCCGTAACCCAGGCGATCATGCACGATCACCAGATCATCATGGGGGTGTTCCTGCACCACATCCAGCCCGGTGATGCCCAGGGCCGCGGTGCCATCGGCCACTTTGTACACAATATCGTTCACCCGCTGATACAGCACCTCCACGCCCGGCAGCGCGGCGATGGTGCCGGTGTACTGGCGCGGATTCAGCCGGTTGACCTTCAGCCCGCAGTCCTTCAAAAACGCCTCGGAAGGCTCCGCCAGCGCACCTTTGCCCGGCAGCGCCAGAATAATCCGTTCGGTCATGGGGGTATCCATCATTCCGCCGCTAACGCCGCTAACAGACGATCCACGTAAAAAGTAAAGCCGGCGGCCGGGGTCGGCTGGCCGCCCAGCAGCCCCACCAGCTCATCATAGCGCCCGCCGCCGGCCACATACTCCCGCCGGCGATCACGAATGCCGAAGACCACGCCGGTATAATATTCCCAGTTGCGGGCCAGATCGGGCTGGATGAGCAGGTGTTCCGGCGCGACCCCCGCCGCCAGCACCCGCTCTATCGTCTGCATCCAGTCCAGCAGCAGGCGCTGCCCGGCGGTATCCTGCGGGTCGAGCCACTGCTGAAGGCGCGGGAAGGCTTCGGCCGGCGGGGCGCTGAGGCTGACCCACTGCGCCAGAAATTCCAGCCCGGCCGTAATCTGGCTGCGTTCCAGCGACCGGCGATACTTTTGCAGCACCCGCGCCGCGATTTCTTCACGGGTGCGCCCGCCCATGGTCGTGCCGTACTGCGTTGAATCCAGCAGCACATCCAGCATGTGCTGAGTGCCATAATCGCCGGCGCTGCTGTCGGCAGTCACATCAACCGTGCCGCTGATGAAGGATAACACCTGATTCACCTGTTCCAGCGCCGCCGGAATGCCGCGGGCCGGGTCTTTGAGCGTTTCGCGCTGCGCCAGCAGCAGCCGCACCGTGCGGCTGTCCAGCCCGAAGCGCTGCATAAGGTGCGATTGCAGCCCCACATGCCCGCTGACCAGGTGCCAGCCGGTGAGGCCGGCGGCGGCCGCGGCCCGGGCGGCGATGTGCATCACTTCGGCTTCGGCGGCCGGCCCCGCCAGCCCGATCAATTCTGCGCCGGTGCTGTGCTGCTGGTAGCCCCGCGCTTCGGGGTCGCCGGTGAAGGTGGCCCCGCTGAACAGCCAGCGCACCACCTGGCCGCCGGCGGTTTGCAGATAATGGCGGGCGGCCGCGGCCGTAAATTCCGGGCGCAGCGCCATCTGCTGGCCGCGATGCTCAAAGGTCAGCAGGCTGTCAATGATTTTATCGCCGGCACGGGTGAGGAAAATATCGGCATTTTCGATGATCGGGATTTCGATCAGGTCATAATGATGCCCGGCGATCTGTTCAATGAGCAGGGTTTCCAGATGGCGCAGGCGATAGGCATGAGACAGAACCGGCATGAAAGGTGTTTATCCTGTGTGATGAGCTGGCAACGCCATAGATCATAGCGGTAAACCGCCACGCTGACCAGACACATCAAAAGCGCTCCGGTGAGGGAGCGCTCAGAGAAGCCTCAGCGGTATTCGCCGCTGCTGTACACGTACACGGCCGGGCCATCCGCATTGGCGGCCGCCTCTGCGCCGACATACGCCTGCACCCGATCATACAGCCAGCGGGCATCGGTGATGGAGATGTTCACACAGCCGTGGCTGCGCCGGTAGCCGAAGCCATCGTGCCAGTAGGCACCGTGCAGGGCGCGGCCCTCATCAAAGAACATCGTCCACGGCACTTCTTCCAGCAGGTAATAATCGTCGCCCACCGTGCCCCAGGACATCTCCTCGCGCTCGGTGCGGTAGTAGATGTGGAAAGTGCCTTCATAGGTGGGCCAGCGCGGCAGCCCCGTCGCCACCAGCGTGGCAAAGACCGGCCGATTGCCTTCATACAGGATGAGCACCTGCTCGAACAGATCAATGCCGAACCACAGATCGGTATCGACCGTCTCCGGGATGGCGGCCAGCGGGGCAATGCGGGCCACGGTGTGCTGATGCACCCATTGATCGGCCGCGACCTGATACCAGTGATAGCCGTCCACAATGACGGTGGCATACAGCCGTATCAGGGTGTAGCGTTCCAGCAGCATATCTTCAGTGACATCGGCCGCCGGCTCTGCGCCGGGCGCAGCGGCAGGATAGACATCGGTCAGCACCCAGGCAAACTGGTATTCCGGCAGCGTTTCCGGCAGGAAAACGCCGGTGAAGTACGAAACCGTCCAGTTCATGGCGGATAACTGCTCCGTCAGCACCCACTGACCCCGGTTGATCTGTGACCAGCCATTGTCATCTTTGTAGGCAGTGACGAAGACGAAGCCCGGATCCATGGTGTAGAGGATATTGCCATCGGGCGCATCGTAAACGTTGACCGCGCCATTGACCCGCATATAACGGCGATCGTGCAGCAGGGCATTTTCCGGCACCAGTTGCTCCAGCGTGAGAACGGGCAGCGCGGCAATTTCGGCGGCCGTCAGCCCGGCGGATTGGGCCGTCTGGCAGCCTCGATCAGTATCGGCGCATTCTTCGGCCAGGGTGAGGGCGGCCCCGGCGCACAGCGCCAGCAGCAGGAACAGGCAGCGATACAGCATAGGATGGATCCCCCGTGTCTCTTTCTTCCACCTTAACGCAAACGGGCGTGCCGGTCAAGCACGCCCGCCATACGCCCGCCTGACGGGCCACCACTCAGCGATATTCGCCGCTGCTGTACACGTATACGCCCATACCGCGCATTCCGTCCGGCGTTTCGGTCATTTCATCGGCTGACCATTGATACAGCCACTGCGAATCGGCCAGCGTCATATTGACGCAGCCGCGGCTGGTACGAAAGCCGAAGCGATCATGCCAGTAGGCCCCGTGCAGCGCGATATCATCTTTAAAGAACATGTTGGCGGGTACATCCATCAGGTAGTAGAACTCCGGCCGCCCGCGCAGCCCGGTCATCACGATGCGATCCGCCCGCAGATACACATGGAACACGCCTTCCGGCGTGGCAAAATTGGGCAAACCGGACGAGATGAGGGTGGCAAATACCGGCCGGTCGCCCTCATAGGCGATGAGATTCTGCTCATACAGATCAATGCTCACCCATTTATGGGCCTGCACCTCAGCGGGGCGGGCCACCGGGATAATTTTGGAGACATTGTACTGGTGTATCCACTGGCGCTCGCCCACCTGGTACCAGCGATAGCCCTCCAGATCGACCGTGCTGAACAGATTAACGCGGGTATAGCGTTCCAGCACCGGGTTCGAGGGCGCTTCGGCTTCGCCAGGATGCTCGGACGGGCGCACCTTTTGCACCACCCAGGCGGCAGTGAAGGGCAGGGTTTCTTCCGGCAGCAGCACCCCGGCAAAGCGCGACACATTCACCCGGTTGCTCAGCAGTTCGGTGGGCACCCAGCGATTGCCGCCGATGAACGAAAAGCCGTTTTGGCTGCCGCCGGCGGTGACGAAATTAAATCCCTGGCCCAGATCTTCGATCAGGCTGCCGCCGGGGCTGTCGTACATGCGCAGGCTGCCCATCACCCGGCGATAGGCGCGATTGTATAAATTCTCGTCCGTCACCTCCAGCGGGGTGACATTCGGCTCCGGGTTGGCCACGATGACCTCCGGCGCAACGCCGGCGCTTTTTTCCTGTGGCGAAGCCGGCACGGCTACCAGGTATTCCGGGGTATGCCGGCTGGCAGCATCGCCGGCCCAAACGGGCAGCACCAGCAGCGCGGCGGCCACCAGCAGCAGCCAGCGGGTATAACGCAGCATAAGCTTATCCTTGCGCTCCACATCAACACGCCTCAAGTATGCGCTATTTTGCGGCCGGAATCCAGTACGTCTGTCCTGCTTACCGTTAGCAGCATTGAAAGTATTTGCCGGATTATGAGCATGGGGATATACTCTGGCTATCGGAATTCTGCATCAACACATCCCGTAAGTTGTGTGGCGGGGCGTATTTCATGGAGGAGAACTCATGCCATTTTTAAGAAAACCGATGCTGCTGCTCATCCTCGCCCTGTTGCTGGGGGGGCTGGTGAGCAGCAGTGTCTACGCGCAGCAGGCGACTTTTGCGACCCCCCGACTGGTGGTGAACGCCAGCTTTTTGAACGTCCGTACCGGCCCCGGCGTGCAGTACAGCGTGCTGGTGACGGTGGTCGGCGGGATGGAACTGCCCGTCCTGGGCGTGGCCCGCGACCTGGTGTGGTACCAGGTGGCTACGAATGCCGGGGTAGGCTGGGTGAATGTGGAATTTACGCTGGCGCGGGGTGATTTTACCCGCGTGCCCTTTGCCGAAGTGGGCGCGGTGGCCGTCCCGAATGTGGTGCTGAACCCCGGCCAGGGCGGCGGTGGTGGCGCACCGGCGGCCGCGGCCCCGGTATCCAGCACGCGCCGGCGCATCACCGGGGTGAGCGTCCTGGGCGGCGATTTGCGCGTGAACCCTGGCGAAGGGCAGCAGAACATCCGCGCCGGGCTGGTGGAAGATTTTAACACCGTGTACGCCGTGCTCAATGGCACGAACATCCGCGGCGAAGCCTGGGTGCAGATTGCCTTTTCAACCGGCGAAGTGGGCTGGATCAATAAATTCGTCATCCGCCCGATTCAGTGCACCGCCTCCGACTTCGTGGTGACGGTGGTACAGGATAATATGGGCACCGGCACCGGCACCGAAGCGTATGTGATCGGTGTCATTGGCGATATGCTGCGCCTGGAACTGACCGATGGCCAGATTCGCACGGTAGCCGCCGCCGCCACCGAAGGCCGGCCGGAAACCGTGATTTCGCGCTGCACCGGCGCACAGGCCCCGGCCGTCGCGCCGGCTGCCTCCATGCCCACTTTTGCGGCCATCCCGGCGCAGGCGGGTAATCGTGTGGTGGTCAACACCGGCCGCCTGAACGTCCGCAGCGGCCCCGGTGGCAATTTCTCGGTCATCGCGCAGCTTACCGGCGGCGTGGAACTGGGCATTGTGGGGCGTGCCGGCGACGACGAATGGTACCTGGTGCAGGGCACCTTCGGGCAGGGGTGGGTAGACAGCGAATTTGTGCTGTTCCGCGGCGATTTTAGCGGCGTGCCCATCATCCGTGATGCCTACAGCGGCGGCGCGATTGTGACCGCTGTCACCGGCGGGCAGTTCACCAATCCGGGGCAGGGCGGCGGCATGGCCCCGCCGGTCACGGTGCCCACCATCGTCACCAATAACCGGATCGTCGTGAACACGGGCAACCTGAATGTTCGCAGCGGCCCCGGTGGCGATTTCTCCATCCTCACCAGCGTTCCCGGCGGTACGGAATTGTCCGTGCTGGGCCGCGCCCCGGATGGCGTGTGGTTCCTGGTGCAGGGCGGCTTCGGCCAGGGCTGGATCAACATCGAATTTGGCATCTTCCGGGGTGATTTTGCCAGCGTGCCGGTGATCGGCAACTAACGGCAGCACCAGAGAATGTTATAATGCGCCCTGTTGACCACAGGGCGTTTTCTTTTTCAGGGAGCAGGCAGGCATGGAAAAACTCACCCGCACACTGATGACCCTGCCGGAAAAACCGGCTCAGGTCGATAAACCGCAGGCTATTTTTGGCACGCTGGACAGCCTGCCGCGCAGCTTAATCATCCGGCCGCCGTTCCGGGTGGGCCTGTGGCCCTGCCGCAGCAGCGAGCAGCCGGATGTGGCCATGGGGCTGTGGACGGTGCTGGCCGGGCTGCTGGATGCCTGGCAGGATTTGCTGGTATACCGGCTGTTCGCGCGGCTGGAAGGGGCTGCCGAAGACTATGAATGGACGCTGGATCAATCACAATTTGAGATTGATGACTGGAATCTGGAACTGCTGGACGAAAACTGCGCCCTCAGCGGCACCCTGACGCGGGCCGGCGGCGGCTGGCAGTTGAGCGTGCTGCTGGAAAATGACCTGATCGAAGAGGAAGACGCAGCCACCACCACGTTTGCCATCACCGCGCCCACGCTGACGGCGCTCATCGGCGAACTGCCCGCCCTGGCGCGGCAACTGGTGGCGGCTATCGGTGCCGAAAACCGCGATCCGGCGGTGCCGGAGTATGTGGCGGCCGGGGACGATGACCCGCTGCTGCCGGAATTTTTGCGCCAGTTGTTCATGTGGGAGATCAATTTACTGCTGACGGCCTGGGGGCAGCCCTGGTACAAAGAGGATATTCTGGCCGATTATGCCGCGCTGCTGGAAGCCGGCAGCAACCTGCATTCTGATTTTGCAGCGTGGGCAGTGAGCAGCATCAGCGCCAGGGCCCTGCTGCCCGGCTTTGATATTGCGGTGTTCCTGACCGGCCGGGTGGGGGAAGTGGTCAATCTGTTCCCGGACAGCCGCGCCGCGCCGGTGCTGATCGCCGGGGCACTGTACCAGGCCGAAAAAGCGGAGGCCGCCTACACGCTGTTGATCGCCGAAACCGAAGCGCACCCGGATTCGACCTGCGCCTGGCTGCGGCTGGCGGCCCTGTACGGGCGCAGCGGCCGCCTGCGGGAGGTGATCGATACGCTCCAGGCGGCTATTGAAGCCGAAGCCGCCGATGAGGCCATTTACAGGCAGTACGCCAGTGCCATGCTGGCCGCGGCGCAGTATCAGCAAACCGTGCCGGTGCTGCTGATTGATGGCCAAACGGCCGATAACCCGCTGCTGCGGGAAGCCATCGCCGCCTGTGAAGCCATTCTGCGGCTGAACCCCACCCAGGAGCAGGCACTGTACCGGCGGGCGCTGTACCTGGCGGAACTGGGCGATCAGGCGCTGTTTAATCCGGCCTTTGCGGCCCTGGTGGCGCATCACCAGCATGGCGATCTGCTGCGCGAAGTGGTGGATGCCATGCATGATCTGGATGATTTAACCCCGGCGCTTGAGCATTTAGAGGCGGCCGTCGCACGCCACCCGCAGCGGCTGGATTTGCAATCGTCGCTGGCGGCGGCCCTGCTGCTGGCCGACCGGGCGGATGAAGCGATTGCCATCCTGGATGCGGCGCTGACGCAAACTGAAGACGTAACCGCCAGAGCCGATATTGAGCGCCTGCTGCTGACTGCTTATGACCCGGAATTTGAGCATTATTTTGGCGAACTGAGCGCACAGATCACCGCGCGCCATTCACCCACCACCGATGAAATCGATTTCCTGGAAGAAGTGGTGGAAAAAGCGCCTTCCTGGCCGGAGGCAGCCCTGACGCTGGCCCGGGGCTATACCCTGTGGCAGGATCGCCCGACGGCGATTGAAGTGCTGCTGGATGCCCAGAAAACGCTGCCGGATCACCCGGATATTCTGGCCGACCTGGGCGAGGCGCTGTGGCACACCGGCGAAAAAGAACTGGCGCTGAAATACCTGAATATGGGGCTGGCCAAACATCCCAATCATGTGCTGCTGCTGCTGCGTACCGGCCGTTTCCTGTTCGATAATGAGCAGCCGGCCGATGCCCGCGTTTACTTCAGCCGGGCCGAAGCCATTGATCCGCTTGACCCGCAGATTAACGAAATGCGCCGCTACATTGCCGGCAAAGTAGCCGGCGAGGCCTACAAAGCCAAGCTGGATGCGGCCAATGATTAAGCGCTGCCCAGGGCGACCGGCACCACGCGCCCGGCGGAGAGGGTGGTTAGCTGCGCCGTAAAGGCCGGAATATCGTCGCTGAGAAACGTCACAAACAGGGTGATGCTGCCGGCGAAATCTTCCTCATCAATGACTCCGTGATGCTGCTGGATGAGCCGCTGCACGGAGTCGTAAAGAGGGTAGGGGAGTTCTATGCCCAGTTTTTCCCTGGGGGCTTTTAGCACCAGGGGCAGGCTGTGCAGCGCTGTCTGGGCCGCTGCGGTATAGGCTCGCACCAGCCCGCCGGTGCCCAGCAGGGTGCCGCCAAAATAGCGCGTCGTCACCACCACCAGGTCGCCAGTGTCTGTGCCGCGCAGCACTGCCAGGGTGGGCGGCCCGGCCGTGCCGGAGGGTTCGCCATCGTCGCTCATGCCTTCGGTGACGCTGCTGCCATAGCCGGCCCGGAAAGCATACACATGGTGCGACGCATCCGGCAGAGACTGGCGCACCTGCTGGATGAACTGACGGGCATCAGCGGCGCTCTCGGCATAACCGGCCGTGGTGATAAAGCGCGAATTGACCACCACGATTTCTGTCCGGTGGGTGCAGGCCGGAATGTGATAATAGCGCGACACGGCCCGCACTCAGCCGCTGATCGCCGGGTCAGACATGACGAAGAAGCGAAACAGCGGCGGCTCAATCTTCAGCGTTTGCTGCGCTTTGTCCACGTGCACCAGCCGCTTTTGCACCAGCATCGTCATCGCCTGCTCGGTTTCCGGGCTGCTGGCCGGGCTGCCCAGGCCGGACAGCGCCTTCAGCACCTGCTGCTCACCGGCCGTCAGGCTTTTCCAGATGGTTTCACACTCCATGCGTACCGGCGGGCGCGAGGCCAGTTTTTCCACCAGGCGCTCGCTCTGGCTGTCCTCCACATTCACGCTGCCCAGGGTATCGGTCATGCGGAAGGCTGCCCGCAGCAGCCCGGCATAACGCCCGCTGGCATACAACAGAAAGCTGGCCAGGTGCGGCGGGTAATTGATGCGCTGGTTACGGCCCAGCAGCCTGTCCAGCATCAGCCGGCCGTCGATTTCGTTATACGGCCCCACATAATAGATATTGTCGGTGAACAATTCCGCGAAAGGTTCAAACTCCAGCCCCGGCAATTTCAGCTTTTCGGCCACCACCGGCAGCGGGGCACGGGCAAAGGTCAAATAGCTGAGCTGATTTTTATGATGGTCGCGCAGGCCGCGCAGCGTCTGGAAGAATTTCACCGGCATTTGCCGCATCAGCTCTTCAAATTCATCGAACATGAACACCAGATGGATGCCACGCCGCAGGAAGAATTCCAGCCCCAGTTCAAAATAACGCAGCCCCATGTAGGTGTACAGCGGGTTCGTGCCATCCTGAAGCATCTGGTACGTTTCATAGAAATTCATGGCATCGTCTTCCAGCACATCCAGCGGGTAAAACGCCAGATACAGGCGATGCATCATCAGTTCATAGCCGGCCCAGCAGCGGAACGGCTCATTGCCGGGTTCCGGCGCGGGCAGGGGGCCCAGCAGGTTGGAATCGATCATGATGGTTTTGAAGCGGGTGGCTTTGTCCGCCCCCAGATACTGGCGCTGCACGTCTTCATCCGCCAGGTGTTGCAGCAGGTTGGATTTGCCCACGCTGCCCACGCCCACCAGCGTGCAGGATTCAGCGGCACGCCAGCGTTTCATCACATAATCAACTTCTTCGCGGCGAAATTCCAGCGGTTGTTTTCTCATGCGGTCTGCTCAATCATTACCTGGTTCAATCCAGTATCACTATAATCGAAAGCCTGTCTGAAAGCAAAGAGGGTACCATGCAGGCATTAACACCGCGCTGTTATCGCTATGTGGATGGGGTGACGGCGCTGTTCGTCACGGTATTGCTGTTGAGCAACCTGCTCAGCAGCGCCAAAATTGTTGATCTGAGTGCGGCCGGGCTGCCGCTGGTGTTCGATGCCGGCACGCTGGTCTTCCCAATTTCGTACATTTTTGGCGATATTCTGACGGAAGTGTACGGCTACCGGCGCTCGCGGCGGGTGATCTGGCTGGGTTTCCTGGCGACAGCGCTGATGGGCTTTTTCGTGTGGCTGACGGGGGTGCTGCCGGGCGAAGCGGGCTGGCAGTCCTACGCCGGTCAGGGAGCCTATGATGCCATTCTGGGCGGCATCAGCGGGTTGATCGTGGCCAGCCTGCTGGCGTATACGGCGGGCGAATTTAGCAACAGCTATGTGCTGGCGAAGCTCAAAATTGCCACCGGCGGGCGCTGGCTGTGGCTGCGGACGATCAGCAGTACGCTGGTGGGCCAG
>JALOOI010000003.1 GCA_025454495.1 Anaerolineae bacterium | reverse complement strand
TCGGGGAAGCCCCAGTGAAGCTGCTGCCCGCCAGGAAAAGCCGGGCACACTTCCCGCGCCCGGTCGCACACCGTAATCACGTAGTCAAACATTTGCCCGGCGAATTCATCCACATGGCGCGAGGTCTGCCCGCCAATATCGATGCCCAGGCGCTGCATGGTGGCCAGGGCATCAGGATGCACACCGGCGGGCTGGCTGCCGGCGCTGCGGGCGTGTACCTGCCCCTGCCCCAGGGAGCGCAGCAGTCCTTCAGCCATCTGGCTGCGGGCGCTGTTATGCGTACACACGAACAGCACCCGCACCGGCCGGGCCGGCCGTACTGTGGCCGGCGCAGCCACGGCCAGCGCCGGGTGCAGGGCCGCCGCGGCCGCCTGCATCTGCTCCCGCAGATGATCCAGGTCCAGGCTGTAGTAGCTGTCGCGGCCATCGGCTTCGCTGCGGCGCACCGTCACCAGGGCTTCGGCACGCAGCTTCTTCAGATGGTACGATACCAGGTTCACCGGCTCCTGTACCTGATTAACCAGTTCCTGCACCCGGTAATCCCCCGCGGCCAGCGCCTGCATGATGCGCCAGCGCACATCATGCGCCAGCAGCCGGATCACTTCCGGCGGGCCCTCGGCCGTCATGGTGCCGCCTGTTCCGGGGCGAGCGACTGCACCCAGGCCGCCAGGGCCGTGCCAATTTCGTCGCGCACGCGCCGGAAGACCGCCAGCCGTTCTGCTTCGCTGCCGGTGGCCGCTGCCGGGTCATCAAAGGGCAGGTGCAGCTTTTCGCCCAGGTGCCACAGCGGCGTGGGGCAATTTTCATCCGCATGGGCGCAAACCGTGATGACGTAACGAAAATGCATATGACCCATGTATTTCTTCACCGAATCTGACGTATGCTGGCTGAGGTCAAAACCGGCTTCTTCCAGCACGCGCACGGTCAGCGGGTGAATGCCTTTCGGCTCCAGCCCGGCGCTGTACACGTTAAACCGCTCGCCGGCATAACGCCGCAGGAAGGCTTCCGCCATCTGCGACCGGGCCGAATTGCCGGTACACAGGAACAGCACATTCGCTTTCTGCATATATCCTCCAGTTTTAATTGCTACAAATCAATTTGATCTATCTGGAGGATACCGCAGTTTGCCGGCTGCGTCAATCAGGCTTCCGGCGGGAGCACCGTGGGCCAGTCCGACCATTGCGCCGGATCGCCGCGTTTATCGCGCAGCGCCCCCGGTTCGATGGCATCGTGCGGGGCACCGGGCGGGGCCAGAAAAATCGCGCTGAGCAATTTTTGCGGGGCGGGGATGCCGACCAGCGCGAAAGCCTCAGCATCGCCCAGGATGCCGCCGCTCGACCAGTAGGTGTGCAAACCGCGGGCTTCGGCGGCCAGCAGCAGATTCTGGGTGGCGGCCGCGGCCGCTGCGATGTGTTCCATGTTGTTGTCGGTCAGGGCCGGGGCCTGCCCTTCCGCCGGCGGATCCGGCAGCCAGGTGATGAGCACCAGGGCCCCGGTCGCGGCCAGCAGGCGCGGAATTTTCGAACCCCAGGCTTTGCTCCACTTCGATTCGGGCTGTGCGGCAGCGCGGGCGCGGATATGCGCCACCAGAGCGCAGCAGGAAGCACGCTCCAGGATGTAAAAACGCCACGGCACCGGCGAGGCCAGCGCCCCGGTGAGGTGCGTTTCGCGGTGAACAGCCTTATGGAACGGGGCCCACCCGGCCACCGCCACCGCCTGGCGCACCTGCTCCACAAAGTCCGGCGGCAGCCAGTCTTCAGCCGTCCCCGGCGGGCAGTCGGCCGGGTCGCGCAGGACTTTGGCCGTTTTGCGCTCCCGAATCACTTCATCCACGGCATCAATCATGGTCTGACGCTTCACAGTTTCCGGTAGATTCACCATTTTTATCCCACTCCCATCACCATACTGATCCATTTAACGCAAGAAACGTTTAACGAGCGCGGCCGCCAGGGCCCGCCCCGTCCAGAACAGGCCGGCCAGGCTCACCTGGACCTGGCGCGTGTGCAGCTTCAGCGGCGGCTGCGGGCGCGTGCCCAGAGGGGCCAGCTTACGCATGATGCCCATGCCGGTGCTGCCAAAATGAAATTCCAGAAAGAGAGCATCCTCATTGGCGTAAAAGAAGCGGCGGATGGTATCCGGCACGCCGAGCGCTTCCGGCTCATGGCGGGGGTCATCCTTGCGCTGGCCGGCCAGATAGGGGGTGGCATCCACATCATGAAAGGTGATGTAGCCACCCTGGCGCACATACGGGTACCAGCGCAGCAACTGCTGCTCCACATGCTCGCGTGAGTGGGCGCTGTCGATGTGCAGCAGGTGCACCCCGTCGCGCAGGGCCGGCGCGGCCGCCAGAATCTCCGCCACCTGCAAATCATCGCTCTGGATGAACGTCCACACCGGGGAACGGATGGCCGCGGAGCAATCGGCAATGTCCACCGAATACAGCCATCCGCCATTTTCTTCGCAGGCGGCGGCCAGCAGGCAGGTGGACATGCCTTTATCCACCCCGAATTCCAGCACCACCGGCGCGGTCATCTGCGCCACCAGATGATACAGCTTGAGGTGCAGCGTGGCGACCTTGCCCTCCAGCCCCGGCTGATGCTCGGCGCGGCGCAGCGCCTCCAGATTTTGATACGTGCAATCGGGCATTCGTTGACCTCACAGGTGTGCTGCCGGGGCTTTACCCGGCACGATGATCCTCAAAGCGGCACAGCAGCCCGCCCGCCGCGATCTCGTCCGGCTGCGGGGCGGGATCAGCGGCGCGGCACAGCAGCCACACGCCGGCCAGTGCCGGGCGCACGGCCTCCGCGGTGATGAACTGGCGCTGTGCATAATACCAGGCGGCCGGAGTCCAGCCAATATTGGCCAGGGTATACAGCGGCTGTCCAGGCGGCACCACCGCCTGAATATAGGGCGCGATCACCAGCGGAAAATCATCGCGCTCGCTGTACAGCGTGGTCAGGCGGCGGGCGCTGCTCACACCGAAGGCCAGCACCAGCAGCGCCAGCACCATCCACGCCGGTCGCCACCGGCCACCCTGCCGGCCGCGCTGCCACAGCCACACCAGCGCCACCGCCCCGCTGCCCGCCAGCGCCGGCGCAAGATGATACACCGTGTAATCATGCCGCCAGCTTTGCCCGGCGAACACCACGAACTGCGCCAGCGGCGGCAGGAACAGGCACAGCGCCAGCGCCACATCGGCATTACGCCATGCGCCGCGCCACAGCCACAGCGCCACGCCCAGCGCCGCCAGCAGCAGCCCGGCTTCGGTCACATTCGGGCGCGTGCGGGCCCACAGCATCGTCCAGGCATAATCCACCACGCCCGTCCACGGATTATCGCTCAGGCCGCTGCGGAGCAAAAATTGCCCGCTCAGCAGCGACACAAATGCCGGGAAGGCCAGCAGCGTGGGCACCACCCACAGCGCCAGCCCGGCCAGCGCCCCGCCGGCCAGCGCCAGCAGGGCCCGGGCCCGGAGGCGCGTCCGGGTGAAAAACAGCGCGTGCAGGGCACAGGCCGCCACGTAAAAGGCCCCCGGCCAGGCGGAAAGCAGCAGCAGCGCCGCGCACACGCTCACCCATCGCCAGCCGCGCCCGCGCCGCTGCGCCCGTTGATACAGCGGCAGCAGCAGCCCCACGAACACCAGCGCCAGCGGCTCATGATTCAACATCTGGCCGTAAAACGCGATGACCGGCAGCGCCAGAAACAGCGCCTGTGCCACCAGCGCCACGCCCGCGCCAAAAGCCCGCCGCAGCCATAAAAACAGCCCCGCCCCGGCGATGAGCGTGCCAAACATGGCAATCAGCCGCACCGCCGCCGGCTGATCGCCCCACAGCGCCACCCCCGCCGCCGCCAGCCATGCGCCCAGAGGCGGATGATTGATGTAAAAGCGGGCCGGGGTTTGCAGGGTGGGGTCGGTATCCATCACCGGGGCCAGCGCCGGCACCCGCCAGCCATAATGCCAGTAGGCCCGCCCCGCCACCAGATGATAGGCGCTGTTATTATCGTGCCGGCCGGTCAGCGGGGCCGCCAGCCGGGTCGCCCACAGCGCCAGCGCCGCCCACCACATGACCATCAGCAGCGCCACACTGCGCCACCATCCGCTGTTGTGCGCCATGCCTGCCCTCTCCGGCATCGTTATGGCCGCCCCGGCCACCTTTCGCCTTACGTTAGCCCGTTCCAGCGCAAATAGCAAGTTGCCAAACCCGGCCTTTTTGACGACAATGCGGCCTGCCGGCAGTGTGCCGGCTTCACCACACAGCACAGGGGCAATCGGTGGCCGTTTACAAAGACAAAATCCTCATCGTTGACCTGGAAGCAACCTGCTGGGAAGGCTACGACGCGCCCGCCGGCCAGGAGAACGAAATCATCGAAATTGGCATTTGCACGCTGACGGTGGCCGGGCTGGCGCTGGACGAAAAATGCAGCCTGCTCATCCAGCCGCAGCAGTCGGTCATCAGCCCGTTTTGCACACAGCTCACCGGCATCACCCCGCAGATGGTGGCCGAGGGCGGCATGTCTTTTGCCGTGGCCTGCGCCCGGCTGGAGCAGGCGTATCACAGCCGCAATCGCTTATGGGCAAGCTGGGGCGCGTTTGACCGCCGCCTGTTCTTCGACCAGTGCAAACGCCGCCAGATTCGCTATCCCTTGCATGATAAACACATCAACCTGAAGCGCGTTTTTGCCGATTTTTATGGCGAGCGCATGGGCATGGCCCGCGCCCTGGAACACAACGGGCTGCCGCTGGAAGGCAGCCATCATCGCGGGGATGACGATGCCTGGAATACCGCCCGCCTGCTGCAAAAAATGATGCAGCAGCAGCCACACCTGCTGCGTAAATACGGATTGTGACATGCTGCCAGAACGCCAGTCCCTGCACGAGTATTTTAAGGTGCTCCTGGTGACGGTGGTGGGCCAGGCCTTCACCGCCGCCGGCTATCATCTGGAGCAGCAGCCGCTGAAATGGGCCGCCGGGCAGTATCGCTTTCGCCGCCCGCTGGCCGATGGCGCGGTAGCCACGATTGAATTTCAGGTGCTGGCCTACACGGAGACTGCCCATACCGGCCGCCAGCCCTCACGCTTCCGGGTGCAGCTCAGCCGCAGCGCTGGCAGCCGCCCGGCCCTTCAGCGCAGCCTCAGCGCCCTGGTGGTGAGCGATTTTGGCGTGGCCGTGCTGCCCGCCGCCGATCACTGGTGGCTCTTCCACGACACGGCCAGCCTGGGCCATGCCCTGGCCGAAGCCGGGCATCTCACCGTCGGTTACGGAATGCCCTGGCTGGCCGGCGACCTCACCCCCGGCGCGGATGAGGCCGACGGGTAGCAGCGTCAGGTGAGCGTACATTGACTTCACCGGGCCGCTTCCCGCATAATCGCCACAATGAACGGCTTACCCCGACGGATGACGGATGCGACGTTTAGCGCCTTTACTGCTGCTCATACCCACCCTGGCTGCCTGTAACCTGAATAATGAGGCGCTGCCCACGCCCAACGATCAGAATATTATCTATGTCACGGCCACGGCCCCGTTGCCCACCCCCAACCCGGAAGGCGTGATTTACATCACCGCCACCCCGAACCCGGCGGCCGTCCTCAGCCAGCCGGCGAACCCGCCCGCCACCCTGCCCCCGGTGACGCTGCCACCGACGGCACTGCCCACGCTGGCCTTTGCCCCGGCCGAAGAACTGGCCGCCGCCGCGCAGCAATTACGCAGCGGCTACTATGAAGAAGCGGTGGGTATGTACCAGGCGATTCTGGCCCAGGGCGAGGCCGTCGCGCCGGACATTCGCGCCGAAGCGGCCTTCCGCCTGGGGCAGGCGGCCCTGCGCGAAGGGCTGTTCAGCGATGCCGTCACCGCGCTGTCGCTGCTCATCACGCAGTTTCCGCAGCACCCGCTGGCCACCGGGGCCTATTTCCTGCGCGGCGATGCTCACCTGGGGCTGGCGCAGTGGCAGCCGGCCATCGCCGATTTTCAGCAGTATCTGGCGCTGCGCCCCGGCGTGATCGACAGCTACGCCCAGGAACGCACCGGCGATGCACAGCTTGCCCTGGGGCAAACGGAGCCGGCGCTGGCCGCCTACCGGGCCGCCCTCAGTGCCAATCGCACGCTGGTTTCGCTGCTGCGCCTGCGCGAAAAAGTGGCCAAAATCCTGCTGGACCTGGGCCGCGTCAATGAAGCGGTGGCCGAGTACGATGCCATCCTGGCCGTGGCCCGCAACGCCCCCTACCGCGCCACCATTGATTTTGCCGCCGGGCAGGCCATCCTCAACAGCGGTGATACTGCCGGCGGGCTGGCCCGCATCCGCCGCGTCTTCGATACCTACCGTGATACGCCCACCGCCTACAGCGCCCTGCAAATCCTGCTGGAGCGCGGTATCACCGTCGATGGCTTCACGCGCGGCCGGGTGGCCTTTCAATTTGGCGATTACACCGGGGCCATTGCGGCGCTGAACGAATTTTCCTCCAGCAACACGCTGGATCAAATTCCAGCCGAGCTGTACCTGCTGCTGGGCCGCGCCTACCGCGAAATTGGCAATCCGGGGGCGGCCGTCGTCGCCTTCCAGACCATCATTGACAGCTTCCCGGCCGACCCGCTGTTTGGCGCGGCGCTGCTGGAACAGGGCCGCACCCGCTTTTTATCCGGCGATGTCGCCGGGGCCATCCAGACCTATTTACGCATCGCCGACAGCTACGGCTACCTGGCAGAGACCGCCGCCGAAGCGCTGTGGCGGGCCGGCTATTTGTACGGCACCAACAATGACCCCGCCCGCTCCCGCGAGATTTTCCTGCGGATGGCGCAGCAGTATCCCCAGGACGACTGGACATTGAACGGGCTGTTTCTGGCCGCCTCGGCCGCGGTGAAAAACCAGGAGCCGGCCGTGGCCGAAAACCTGTACGGCCGCATCGCCGCGCTGGCCACCGGCGAAGACCAGGCGGCAGCCTATTTCTGGGTGGGGCGGCTGGCCACGCAGCGCGGCGATCTGAATGCGGCCGCGCAGGCCTTCCAGCTTGCCACCACCGCCGCGCCGGACAGCTTTTTTGCCGCCCGCGCCGCCGATCTTCAGGCCGGGCGGGCCCCCTTCCAGCCGCCGGCGCAGCTTCGTTTTGAGTTTGACGACACCGCCGACCGCGCCGCCGCCGAAGCCTGGCTGCGCCGCACCTTCAGCCTCACACAGACGGGCGATCTGGCGGCGCTCAGCCCGGAACTGGCCGCCGACCCGCGCCTCATCCGCGGCCAGGAATTGTGGTCGGTGGCGGCCTATCCCGAAGCGTTGCAGGAATTTGGGGCCTTGGTGGACGAAAGCCGTACCACCGGCAACGCGCTGGCTTCGTATCAACTGGCGTTGTACCTGCGCGACCAGGGGGCGTATTATTCGTCCATCGTCGCCGCGGCCGATGTCATCAATGCCGCCGGGGTGAGCACGCTGGCCGCGCCGCCCTACATCGCCCGGCTGCGCTACCCGGCCTATTATCTTGATCTGGTGCTGGCCGAGCAGGCGCAGTATGGCATCGACCCGCTGTTGATGCTGGCGCTCATTCGGCAGGAGAGTTTGTTCAACGTGACGGCCATCAGCAGCGCCGGCGCGGGCGGCTTAATGCAGGTTATGCCGGCCACCGGGCAGTACATCGCCGGCAGCCTGGGACGTGTGAATCATCAGGATAGTGATTTACTGCGGCCCTATATTAGCGTGATGTTCGGGGCGTACTATCTGGAAGAGCAGCTTAACCGCTTTGACGGCAACACGGCGGCCGCCCTGGCAGCCTATAATGCGGGGCCGGGACGGGCGATTGACTGGTTTAAGCTCTCCGGGGGAGAAGTTGATCTGCTGGTTACCACCATCACCATCCAGGAAACCCGGACGTATGTGCAGCGTATTTACAGCCATTACACTCTGTATCGGGCGCTGTACGGCGGCTAGCGCAAACCACAACCACAAACGCCCGTCTGTGTACGGGCATTTGTGCGCTTATTGGACGTTGCTGGCCAGGATGGAACGCACTTTCGCCACCAGATCATGATGCAGGATGGGTTTGGGCAGGTAGTCATTGGCTCCGGCTTCCATGCCGCGCATCACGCTGTCGGCATCGCCGCGGGCCGATAAAATTAAAACTGGAATACCGCCCGTATCCGCCCGCTGGCGAATGATGCGGCATAATTCAATGCCATCTGTCCCCGGCATCATCACATCCAGAATAATCAAATCTGGAGTATTTTGATCCAGCGTCGCCAGCGCTGTATCCGCGTCTTTGGCTTTCAGCACGTTGAAGCCGCCGCGTTCCAGCATAATCCCAATCAGGGTCAACGCGCCGATTTCATCGTCTACCACCAGGACATTTTTTTTCATGCACCATCTCCAGTTTCGTCGTGGATGCCGGGCCCATATCATCAGCGTGCCGGGCACAATAAATCACTGCTGTATTATATCCCTACAGCGGGGGTTTTAGCACAGGGACACCGCTTTTAGTTTACCACTGAAGGCGATTCATGCCAGTGCTAAGCAAGAATTTCTGTAGATTTCGCTGCCTTTTGCTCAACAGTTAACGCAATTGCCTCTTATCGAAGGCTGCTAAATGATCTAAAATCTTACAATGTTGGGGCGATTTTGAAACCGGCAGGCCGCCGGCGGCGTACAGCGTATGACCGGCGGCTGGCACAGCCGGCCGATTTAACGCGCACAGCCCCGCGGGAGGATTGTCATGGCAGCACACAGCGCCATTCATATTGAGCGCATTAACAAATCTTACGGCGATTTTCGCGCCGTCAGTGACCTGAGTTTTGCGGTGCAGCACGGCGAAATCTTCGCCCTGCTGGGGCCCAACGGGGCCGGCAAAAGCACCACCATTCGCATGATTCTGGACATTATCCAGCCGGACAGCGGGCGCATCGCCGTTTTTGGCGCACCGCTGACGGATGCCGCCCGCAACCGCATCGGCTATCTGCCGGAAGAACGCGGCCTGTACAAATCGGTGCCGGTGCTGGAGATGCTGGTGTACCTGGGCCGGCTGAAAGGCCTGAGTGGCAGCGAAGCCAAAAAACGCGGGCTGGCGCTGCTGGAACGTTTCGAGCTGGCGGAATATGCCCGTAAAAAGGTGAGCGACCTGAGCAAGGGGATGCAGCAAAAAGTGCAGTTCGCCGTCACCATCCTGCATGAGCCGGATTTAATCATCATTGATGAACCCTTCTCCGGGCTGGACCCGGTGAACCGGCTGGTCATCAAAAATTTGCTGCTGGAGTTTCGCCAGCGCGGCGGCGCAGTGGTGATGAGCACGCACCAGATGAACCAGGTGGAAGAAATGGCCGACCGCATGTTGATGATTAGCCGGGGGCAGCAAAAGCTGTATGGCCCGGTGGATGACATCCGCCGCCAGTTTGCCCTGCACGCCATCATCGTCCAGGGCAGCGGCGACTGGTCAGCGCTGCCGGGGGTGGTGCGCGTGGAGCCAGGCAGCAACGGCCGCGACGGGGTGACGCTGCACCTGGCGGAAAAAACCACCGCCGATGACGTGCTGGCCGAGATCGCCCGTTCCCGCAACACCCGCATTGAAAAATTTGAACTGGCCATTCCCTCACTGGAGGATATTTTCATCCGCGTGGCGGGGAAGGATGGCGGTCAATGAACCGGCTGCTGACAGTAGCGCAGTACGAATTTATGACCAATGTCAAAAAACGCTCCTTCCTGTGGGCGGTCTTTGGCGCTCCGCTGCTCAGCATCGGCCTGGTGGTGGTGATTACGCTGGTGAGCACGTTTGCCGCCGGCGAAAGCGACGTTGATGGCGAGAATGTGGGCTATGTTGACCCGGCGCTGGTGCTGGCAGCCGGGGTGCCGGCACCGGAGGGCTTTCGCGCTTATGCCACCGATACGGCCGCCCGGGCCGCGCTGGAAGCCGGCGAGATCAGCGTGTACATCGTCATTCCGCCGGTGTACCCGGCGACGGGCAATGTTTCCATCTTTGCCTATGGTGGTGTGTCTGATGATTTTAAGCGGGAGGTGCGCCGCTGGCTGGCGGCCAGCGCCGCCGCCGACCCCTCGCTGGCGGGGGCCCCGGCCGAGCGCCTGGTGAACCCCACCCGCGGTAACATCGTGCTGGAGAACAGCGGCCGCACCCTGGACGATGATCCGGCGGCCTTCCTGGGGCTGTTCCTGGTGCCGGTGGTCTTCATCATCCTTTTCATGACTTCGCTGCAACTGACCAGCACCTTCCTCATGAGCGGGGTGGTGGAGGAAAAAGCCAACCGCATCATGGAAATTCTCGTCACCAGCGTTACGCCGGGGCAGCTTCTGGGCGGTAAACTGCTGGGGCTGGGGCTGCTGGGCCTGTTCCAGGTGGGCGTGTGGGTGCTGGCCATCCTGCTGGCCCTGCTGCTGCTGCGCGGCACCGCGCTGCTGTCGGCGGTGGTGATCCCGCCCGACCTGGTGCTGCTGATGAGCGTGTATTTTGTGGTGAATTACTTCCTGTACGCCAGCCTGTTCGCCGGCATCGGGGCCGTCACCGGCAGCGAACAGGAAGCCCGCCAGTGGGCCGGGCTGCTCACCTTCCCCACGGCGCTGCCGCTGATCCTGCTGGTCACGTTCCTGGCCGATCCTAACGGCACCATCCCGACGGTGCTCACGCTCATCCCGTTCACCTCGGCCGTGACCATCATCCTGCGCTCGGTCTTTGGCAGTGTGCCGCCGGAACAACTCGCGCTGAGCCTGGGGCTGATGCTGGCCACCACCGTTTTCATCACCTGGGCATCGGCCCGCGTCTTTCGCTGGTCGCTGCTGCTGTATGGCAAAAAACCGGGCCCGCGTGAACTGTGGCGGGTGATTCGCGGCCGCGCCGAAGTGGCTACCACCGCCGCCGCTATTCAGGAGCGCTAACCATGAACAGTATTGGTGCTGTCTTCCAGTATGAACTGTGGCGTAATGTGCGCCGCAAAGGTTATTTATTCACCACCTTCGGGCTGCCGGTGATCATTTTCCTGCTGATGCTGGCCGCCAACGCCCTCAGCAGCCTCACCCAGCAGGATAACGCCGACATCGCGCAGCAGTTCGATTTTGGCGCGATCAAAGCCGCCGGCTATGTCGATCAATCCGGGCTGTTCGCCACCGTGCCGCCGGCCCTGGCGGACGTGCTGACGCGCTACCCGGACGAAGCCGCCGCCCGCGCGGCCATGCAGTCCGGTGCTATTCAGGTGTTTTACGTCATCGCGGCGGATTACCTCACCAGCGGCGAGGTGACGCAGCATGTGCCCGGCTTCAGCATTGATTTGCTGAACAGCGGGCCCATCGACCAGCTTGTGTACAGCACCCTGGCCCCGAATGCCAGCCCGGCCGCCCTGCTGCGCCTGAATAACCCGGCCAATTTTCAGGAATTTAACCTGGAGCGCAGCAGCGACGCTGGCGCGCAGAATGAGGATTCCGATTTTCTGCTGGTGTACGTCTTCAGCCTCGTCTTTTTGATGGCGCTGTTCATCACCAACGGCTATCTGATGCAGTCCGTCATCGAAGAAAAGGAGACCCGGCTGATCGAAATTTTGATGACTTCGGTACGGCCGGTGCAGCTTCTGGCGGGGAAAATTCTGGCGCTGTCCACCCTGGGCATCTTCCAGATTGTGGTGTGGATGGGGGCGCTGCTGCTGGCGGTGACGCTGGCGGGCAGCCTGCCGGTGTTCGCCACGGCCACCGCGCTGCTTAATGTGCAGTTCCCGCTGGCGATGCTGCCGGTGATCCTGCTGTATTTCATCCTGGGGTATCTGTTCTTCGCGGCCATTTACAGCGCCATCGGGGCGATTTCCAGTTCCATCCGCGAGGGGCCGCAGTACGCCGCCTTCCTCACCATTCCGGCGGTCATTCCGTTCTACTTCTTCCCGATGTTCATTGAAACGCCGAATGCCACGCTGCCGGTGGCCATGAGCATCTTCCCCATCACCGCGCCCATCGCCATGATGATGCGCCTGACGCTGACGACCGTGCCCCCGCTGGAACTGCTGCTCAGCCTGGGGCTGCTGGCGCTCAGCGTGGGGCTGGTGATCTGGCTGGCGGGGCGCATGTTCCGGGTGCAAACGCTGCTGGCCGGCACCACCCCCTCCCTGCGCGATCTGCCGCGCCTGCTGCGGGGCTAAACACGACACAGGGCGAGTACAACCCTCGCCCTGTATCCATCAACCACCGCTCACGCGGCTCAGGCCCAGGTAATCATGCCGGGCTGGAACAGCGTATGCATAAATTCATGATACGGCAGCACCCGCACCGAGAAGCCCGTTTCGCCCGACGTGGCATACTGATACGTGGTCTTAAACGTATACAGCCCGCCGCCGTTGCTGGCTTCCAGCGTCATATCCAGCGCCTGCCCGTTGACGATTTCGCCCCGCGTATTCAGCGCCCCGTAGTATAACTGCACCCGGACATCTTTCGGTGTCAGGGCCCCCAGGTGAATGACCGCCGTCACGGGGCTTTTGGCCCCCACGGTGACGGCCGCTTTATCCACATTAACGGACACCACCCGAATTTGATTCCACGCGCCGCGCACCTGGGCCCGCCAGCCGGTGTAGGCCAGCGCCGCGTCCATGTTCGGCTGCGTCATCTTGATGAAGCGCTCATAGTTGGGGATGTAGAACTGCTGCGTGTATTCCTGCACCATACGATGCGTGGTGAACACCGGCGCAAGCTCCCGGATGGCATTTTTCATCATGCTAATCCAGCTCCGCGGCAGCGCATCCCGCCCGCGATCATAGAAGCGGGTGATGATGTCTTTCTCCAGGATGTTGTACAGCGCTTCGCTTTCGATGCGATCCTGCTCGCCGGACTGGCTTTCGGGGTATTCTTCGCCGTTGCCAATGGCCCAGCCCACTTCCGGCTGATACGCTTCATCCCACCAGCCATCCAGAATGCTGAAGTTAAGGCAGCCGTTGAAGATGCCTTTCATGCCGCTGGTGCCGCTGGCTTCTTTGGGGCGGCGCGGGTTGTTCAGCCACACATCGCAGCCCTGCAACAGGTAGCGGGCGACGTTCATATCATAATTTTCCAGGAAGACGATGGAATGGCGGAATTCCTCCTGGCTGGCGATGCGCACAATTTCCTTGATGAAGGCCTTGCCTTCGTTATCGTGCGGGTGGGCTTTGCCGGCAAAGATGAACTGCACCGGGCGATCGGCACTGTGCAGGATTTTACGCAGCCGGTTTAAATCGCGGAAGATCATGGTGGCGCGTTTGTAGGTGGCAAAGCGGCGGGCAAAGCCAATCGTCAGCGCATCCGGGTTCAGCACTTCATCGGCGGCATCGATTTCGCTCTTGCTGGCCCCGCGATGAATGAGCTGCTGCTTCAGCCGTTCCCGGCAGAAGGCCACCAGGCGCTCGCGCCGGCGCGAATGCGTGCGCCACAATTCTGAATCGGGGATGTTATCCACCCCGGCCCACGCTTCTTTGCGCCATTCCTGCGTGCGCCAGGTGGGGTCAAGATAGCGATCAAACAGGGTGGCCATTTCGTTGCTGACCCAGGTTTGCACATGCACCCCGTTGGTGACGGCGGTAATGGGCACTTCCTCTTTGGGGACGTTGGGATACACCCAGTTCCACATATCGCGGGAGACCACGCCATGCAGTTTGGCCACGCCATTGGCCCCGTAAGACATGTCCAGCGCCATCACCGACATGGAGAACAGTTCATAAGTGCCCATGTTCTCGCGCCCCAGGTTCAGGAATTGATCGCGGTTGAGGCCCAGTTCCCGCATGTAATCGGTGAAATGCTCATCGATCAGGTCAAAGCCGAAGCGTTCCAGCCCGGCCGGCACCGGCGTATGCACGGTGAACACCGTGCTGGAGGCGACGATTTCTTTCGCCTGGTAAAAATTGATGCCCTTCTCGCGCATCATGATGCGAATGCGTTCCAGCATCAAAAAGGCGGAGTGGCCTTCGTTCATGTGGCACACGTCCGGGCGCATGGCCAGCGCTTCCAGCGCCCGAATGCCGCCGATGCCCAGCAGAATTTCCTGGCGAATGCGGGTGCGACGGTCGCCGCCATACAGCCGGTCGGTCAGGTTGCGGTCATCCTCGCGGTTATCCGGGATGTTAGAATCCAGCAGCAGCAGCGGGGTGCGCCCCACCTGCACCCGCCAGATTTGCGCGTACAGTTTGCGGCCCGGCAGCTCCACGCTGATCTTGATGGGATGGCCGTCTTTATCGCGTTCCAGCGTCAGCGGCAGGTTGGGAAAGTCGTTGATGGGATACAGCTCCTGCTGCCAGCCATCCACATTGAGATACTGCTGAAAATAGCCTTCCTGGTACAGCAGCCCCACGCCCACCAGCGGCAGGCCCAGGTCGCTGGCGCTTTTCAGGTGGTCGCCACTGAGGACACCCAGACCGCCGGAATAATTTTGCAGGCATTCCGTCAGCCCGAACTCCATCGAAAAATAGGCGATCACCGGCGCTTTCTTCTGGCTGCCATAGGTGTCTTTGTACCACGTCTTTTTAGCGGCCATATAGGCATCAAAATCTTCGCTGACGCGCTCCAGATGCGCCATGAACGCGGGATCATTCTTCGCGCTCTCCAGGCGTTCCTGTTGAATGCGTCCCAGCAGCGCCACCGGGTTATGGTTCGTCACTTCCCACAGTTCCGGGTCCAGGCGGCGGAACAGGGCCACCGTTTCCTGATCCCACGAGAAGCGCAGGTTAGAGGCTAATTCCATGAGGCGTGCAAGGGGTTTGGGCAGTCTGGGGGCCACGCTCACGGTTGCTACAGGCTTGACCATACTGGCATTGCTCCTGTCTGAATGGCAAGGTTGGTTGAGATCATTGCTGACCCCGCCGCCATTTTAGCCGCTGCGCCGTAAAATTGCACCTTACGATTATCATGTTGGCCTGTTGTGATAATTCTCACAATTTGATCTGTGCGTGCCAGGAGATTGTGCTACAATGCACCGCGCACGAAAATGAGGGTTCACGGAGTGAGGCATGTTGAAGAAACAATACGTGAAGAAAAATGCTATCTGCAAGGTGACATTCTACACCCAGGCAGATCTGAAGGCGGAAACCGTTCACCTGGTCGGCGATTTTAACCAGTGGGATGAACGCGCCACCCTGATGGAGCTGCTGAAAGATGGCCGCTTTAAGATCACGCTCGATCTGGAAGCGGGCAAATCGTACCAGTTCCGTTATCTCATCAATGGCACCGAATGGCACAATGACTGGGAAGCCGATAAGTATGTGCCCAATCCCTTCAGCGGCGATAATTCGGTGGTGACGACGTAACCAGCCGGTCAGAGAACGGGTGCCACCCATCGTGGCACCCGCTGCGCGGCGGCCGCGCTAATCTTTGCGCCCGGAAAAACCCATCTTCGTCCCCGGCGGCACTACTTTGCTGGCATATTTTTCAAAGTCTTTCGCGCTCACATCCGTCCCCAGGATGCTGCCCGCCCCCACCGTATACCCCGGCGGTACATGGGCATTTTTGCCCACCGCAGTAATCTTGATGACCTCGCTCATGCTGCCCACCGTCGCGCCCTGGCCGATGACGGCAATTTTATCCAGGATGCAGCGTTCTACCCGCGCCCCGGCTTCGATGTAGGCATCCGTCAGCACCACCGAGTCGCGCACGACGGCCCCGGGGCCCACATACACCCCCGGCGACAGCACCGAGCGTTCTACATGTGCCCCTTCGGCAATCACCGCGCCATCGGTGATGAGGCTGTTGATGACGGTAGCGGTGGTTTCCACCCGCACCGGCGGCCGTTCTTCGCTGCGCGTGTGGATGACCCAGGTACGGTCATTCAAATTGAGCGACGGCGGCGACGACAGCAAATCCATGTGGGCTTCCCAGTAGGCATCCAGCGTCCCCACATCGATCCAGTAACCGCCATAAGGATAGGCAAAAACGCGCTTGCCTTCGGCGATCATGCGCGGCAGGATGTGCTTGCCAAAGTCGCTATCGGGCGTGCCGCGGGCCTGCTCTTCGCGCAGCGATTTTTCCAGCGAGGCGTAATTGAAGACGTATACGCCCATATTGGCCAGGTTGCCGGGCGGGTTTTCCGGCTTTTCGATAAATTCTTTGATGCGGTAATGCTCATCCACATCCACAATGCCAAAGCGATTGGCTTCATCCAGCGGCACGCGAATGGTGCACAGGGTGGCATCCGCCCCTTTTTCGCGGTGATACTGAATCAGCATGTCATAATCCATCTGGTAGATGTGATCGCCAGAGAGGATGAGGACAAATTCCGGCTGGCCGCTGCGGACGAAATTGAGGTTTTGCAGCACGGCATCGGCCGTGCCGGCATACCAGTCCGTATCGCGGCTGCCCTTATAGGGCTGGAGCATTTGCACGCCGCCGGTAAAACTGCGATCCAGGTCCCAGGGCCGCCCCTTGCCCACATGATCGTTCAGGCTGTGCGGGCGGTACTGCGTGAGGATGATGACATCAAAAATATTGGAATTGACACAATTGCTGAGCACAAAATCAATAATGCGATATTTACCGGCGAAGGGCACGGCCGGCTTGGCCCGCTTAATCGTCAACGAGGCCAGGCGTGTGCCGGCCCCGCCGGCCAGGATAACAGCTTTCACCCTCATCAGGCTTCTCCTTTAAGTCTTCTGGTTGCCAGTTCATACACTTCGATATATTGCCCGGCGCTGCTGCTCCAGCTCAGGTCCATCTGCATGGCCCGGCGCTGCATTCGTCGCCAGGCCTTCGGGCGGTTGTAGTAGGTTTCCAGCGCCCAGCGCAGGGTGCCCAGGACGGCCTCCGGCTCCTCCCACTGAAACACAAACCCGGTGCCCACATCGCCATCACCATTGTCGTAATTGATGACGGTATCCGCCAGGCCGCCGGTTTCGCGCACCAGCGGCAGCGCCCCGTAGCGCATGGCGATCATCTGGCCGATGCCGCACGGCTCAAAATGACTGGGCATGAGGAAAATATCGCAGCCGGAATAAATGTGCTGCGACAGTGCGCCATCAAAGGTGAGGAACACCCGCGCCTTCTCCGGGAAGCGCAGCGCCAGCCAGCCCAGTTCATACTCCAGGTCGGCATCGCCGGTGCCCAGCAGCACGAACTGCACATCGGTTTCCGCCAGCAGGCGATGCAGCGCCGGCAGCGCCAGATCCAGCCCTTTCTGGCGCGTCAGCCGCGACACCACGCCGATCACCGGCACATCATCGCGGATGGGCAAACGGCAGTAGGATTGCAAATGGCGCTTGTTGATGATGCGCTGCTCCTCAAAGCTGCCGGCATGGTAACGGCTGATGAGGTAGGGATCCGTTTCCGGGTTCCACAGCGTGGTATCAATCCCGTTCAGGATGCCGCGCAAATCACTGGCGCGGGCACGGATGAGGCCGGCCAGCTCATAGCCGGCATAGGGATACTGAATTTCGGTGGCATAACGCGGGCTGACGGTCGTCACAATATCGCAGTAGGCGGTGGCGATCCCCAGCATGTTATCGGTCAAATTGAACTGACGCAGCAGATGATGATCGCGGGTGGGGATGCCGGTTTGCCACAGGTAGCCGCCGACATGGTTGCCCTGGTAGGCGATATTGTGAATGGTGAGGACGCTGGCCGTATGCTGCCATTCCTGCTTCCAGCGGCTGTCGGCCAGCAAAAACGGCAGCAGCGCCGTGTGCCAGTCGTGGACGTGGAAGACATCCGGGAACCAGCCCAGGCGCTCGCGGAGCTGCCAGGCGGCCGCCAGCACCACCTGGTTGAAGAAGATGAAGCGCGGCACATCCTCGTTCCAGCCCAGGTAAACGGCGCGTTCATTACCAAAATAGGGCCAGGCCTGCACAAAATAAAAAGGCACGCCGTCATAAACGCAGGTATACACATCCACCCGCGTGCTGCCGAACTTATGCCCAAAATCGAACGAAAAGAGGCGGCTGATCTGATATTTGAGATGTTCGATGAAGCCATAGCCGGGGATGATGACCCTGGCATCCAGCCCCGACTGCCGCAGCGCGGCCGGGAGGGAACCGACGACATCTGCCAGCCCGCCGACTTTAGCAAAGGGTACGGCTTCGGCGCTGACGAGAAGAATTCTCATGTAGACCCCTTTACACGCTGCCGGATACGGGGGCGGCCCGCAGGACACCGGAGGTGAATGTGTCAAACCCGCTCTTGAGTATAGCGGGGACGGGGCAAACTGGCTACTTATTCAAAACGCGGCCGGAACCAGCGGTAATCCATGGTGGGGAAAATTTTATCAATCTCCCATAATTCATCCGCATAGGCGCGGGCGGGGCTGCCGGCCTCCAGGCTGGCGGTGAGCTTCTGGAAGCGCTCCACATGCTGGCTAAACCGCTGAATGGCGTATTCGCGGGCCTGCCCCGTCGTCACCAGAAACTGCCAGTCCGAGCTTTGCAGGAGCATCAATTCGCGCCCGGCCTGGTTCAGGACGCGGGTTTCATCGTCGGTGGGGGCGGTGTAGCGCTGCGCCAGGGCTTCCATGCGGGCTTCGCATTCAGCCATGGGCTGCCACATCCAGCGCGTTTCGTTGTTATCCCAGTTAAAATGGCTGCCGCCGGCCCCCCAGGAACTCTCCGGCAGGTGCAGCGTCGTCTCCGGCGGGTTCACGGCCACATAATCGCTGGCGGCGATCATGGTCACTTCCGGGTCTTCTGCCAGGTGGCGCAGCACTTTACCGATCCAGCTTACGCCCTCAAACCACCAGTGGCCGAATAATTCGGTATCGTAGCTGGCGACGATGAGGCCGCGCCGGCCCTGCCGGCGGTGATACTCGCGCAGCAGGTCGCCCACCAGATGCGCGAAATGTTCGGCGTGCTGATCGACCTTAAAGGCCGCCCAGTCCGGGTGATAATAATCTTTATCCGCCAGGGCCACATTATCGCCGCTGATGCGCCAGTAGGGTAAGCCGCTGGTGGGCGATTTTTTGTAAAATTCGCGGTAATCAAAGTCGCCCGGGTAGCCGTCATCGGAACTCCACACCTGCTGGCCGGTGTCTTTGTTGCGGCCGATGACCATCACCCCGGTATGCTGCTGTGTGCCGGGGCCGGCGGCCGTATCGCTGACGAAATACGGCTGATAGGTGCTGACGGCGCGGGCGGGCATGGTCTCCACCGGCGGCACCACATAGCGCCGGCGCACAAAGCCATACGGGCCGATGGCATCGCCGGCGGCCACGCCCACCGGCTGCCCGCCGGTGATGGTGTGGGTTTCGCAGAAGAACAGGTGTAAGCCCGCTTCCGCCAGCAGGCGCTCCAGCCCGGCGCGGGTTTGCCCGTCTTCGGTGAGGTAGGCCGGTCGATAGGCACATTCCGGCAGCCACACGGCCCGCGGCGCACGGCCAAAATGCCGTTCATAACTGGCGATGCCGGCGCGGAGCTGCGCCCGAATGGCGCTGTCGCGGCTGAGCAGCGGCAGGTAGGCGTGCGTGGCAGCGGAGGTGACAATCTCCACATCGCCGGCATCCTGAAGTTGCCGAAACGCCCCGATAATGTCGCCGCCAAAACGCTCCGTGAAAGCCGTTTTAATGCCGCGATACCATTCGTTGTACCACTGCGCCAGCATGGACAGATGCTGCGCGTCCTGGCCAGCGTCGCGGTCAAAGCGACGCATATCCTCCAGCGCGGCGGCAATCTTCATGTCCAGGTAGGTGACGAGATGCTCCAGCACCAGCGGGTCGCTCAACTGCTCGCACAGGACGGGGGTTAGCCCCAGGGTGAGCTTAAACGGAATCTGCTGCTGTTTGAGATCATAGAGCGTGGTCAGGAGGGGGATATAGGTTTCGGTGGCGGCTTCGTGCAGCCATTCTTCGCCATGGGGCCAGCGCCCGGCCAGCCGCGCATAGGGGATATGGCTGTGCAGAACAAACGTGAATGCGCCCGTGCCCGACATGCTCACAATACGATCTCCCTCACCAACTCTGGCCGGCCGATGTGCGTTACGCGCCGCGCATTGTATAAAGCCCTGCCGGATGAGTCCAGCATTAAGATGCAGACGGCAGCGCGCGGCTGACGGGCAGCAGCAGGGTGAAGATACTGCCTTCATGCACGCTGGTTTCCACCTGCACGCGGCCGCCATGCGCTTCCGCCACGCGCTGCACGATGAACAGCCCCTGGCCCAGCCCGCGCGGGTCGATCCGTTTGCCGGCAACATTACGGGCAATACCGCGGTAGAATAACTCAAAAATATGCGGCACGTCCTGGTCAGCGATGCCCGCACCCGTATCGCGCACTTTGAGGATCAGCGCCTGTTCGCGCTCACTGTAGCGGGCAGCAATGATGATGCGGCCGCCGGCTTCGGTATAGGCCAGCGCATTCCGCAGCAAATGCCCGATGGCCCACTTCAGGCGCGGGGCATCCCCCAGGCACTGAAGCTGGCCGGCATCGCGCAGCATCAGGGTCATTTCCAGTTTGGCCTGCTGCACATCCTGGCGAAAGCTCTCCAGCACTTCCCACAGCAGCGCTTCCAGGTTCACCGGCTCGCGCCGAATGTCGAACGAGCCGCTGCTCATCTCCGAAACATCCAGCAGTTCAATAATCATGCGATCCAGCACATCAATATTGCGGCTGATTTTTTCCAGCATTTTACGGTTGGCGGGGGCATCTTCCGGCTGGCTGAGCAGGATTTCGCTGGCGATCCGCATGACGTTCATGGGCGTTTTTAGCTCATGGGAGATGCTGGTCATCACGCTGTCGCGCAGGCGCTGCGCCTGCCAGTCACGGGTGACATCGCGCACGATCAGCAGCGTGCCGGCAGGTTCTTCGTCGCTGGCGGCCAACAGGGCCATGCTGGCCGCCAGCACCCGCCCGCCGATCTCAAAACGCCGCGCCCGATCCATAAGCAGCATGTCCGTGCCGGTCGAGTCCATCCGCTGAAATTCGCGGAACCACTGCGCCAGATCGCTGCTCAAAAAATCGGCCTCGCTGCCCAGAAAAGCCACCGCCGCCTGGTTCATCAGCAGCACCTCGCCGGCGGTATTTTGCAGGATGATGCCATCCTCCAGGCTGGCGAGGATGGTGTACAGGCGCTCCACTTCGGCATCACGTTCTTCCAGCCGGTGCAGCGCCTGGTGGTGCTGCGCGGCCAGCGCCTGCATGGACGACTGCGTTTGCTCCAGCGCCAGCCGCGTGTCGTGCAGGCGCGAGCGACGGCTGAGGCCGGCATACAGGCGGCTGAATAATTCTGAGGTGGCGCTGCCCAGGTGATGAATTCGGCGCAGACTGCCATTCATATCCTGCGGATTGGGTGACGGCGCACTGTGCATGGCGCTAGCCCTTTTGCTTCCGGCTGATAATGTCGTGCAGAATTTGCCGCAGTTGCATAAAATCGGGCAGCGGCTTGTTGATGATGGCATCCACCCCGGACGACTGCATCATCTGGCGACGTTCTTCATCGCTCAGCACGAAGGCCGTCATCAGCACCACCGGGATATGCGCCACGGCCGCGGTCTGGCGAATGCGGGCCGCCACTTCGTGGCCCATTTTGCCCGGCATACGAATGTCCATCAGGGCAAATTCGGGCAGGGGCTGCCCGTAGGTGCCCGCCGCCACGCTGTCCAGCCATTCCCAGGCTTTGCCGCCGCTTTCAAAGGTCAGGGTGGTATGCCCCCACACGCTGGCCATCATCGCCACCAGGTTCCGAATATCCGCTTCGTCCTCGACAATCATCCAGTGCAACCCGCACCCCCGTTCTATACGGAGTCATCCTGATAAGTGCTAACCGTGTTTATGATGCTGCTTGGCTTCATTATAACTTACTTTTGGAGGACTACCACGCAGCCCGGGCCGGCCGGGGCGGGCGGCCGCCCATTTCTGATGAAAGGCTTAAGGGAAGCGTGTGAAGTGGTTGAAAAATTACCTCATCTCGTTCATAATGGAAAAAATACGCTGATTAAACTTTCGCTTCTGAGAAATCCGTCAGAGCAACAAAGGAAAGGTGGCACGATTTGTCTACCTGGATGGTGGTTGAAGACGAGCCGGATATTTACGAAGTGCTGCTGGCGATGTTCGAGATGTGGGGCATTGAAGGGGTAGCCTTTGTAGATGGCGAAGAAGCCGTTGCCTGGATTGATGATGTCGATCATGGCCGCTACAAGGGCGAACTGCCGGAGCTGGCGCTGCTGGATATTCGTCTGCCGGGCGAGATCGACGGTATCCAGGTGGGGGAACGGCTGCGCAAAAGCCCCATTCTGGGCCAGGTTTCCATCGTGCTGACCACCGGCAACCGGCACAGCGCCGAAAGACAGGACGAATTGATGCTGAAGGCCGGGGCGGATAAATGGCTGCCCAAGCCGCTGCCCAAGTTTAACGAGTTACAGGGTATTCTGGAAACGGTCATCGCCCGCCGGCGGGCCGGCGTGGCCCCGGCCACAGGCAGCGCCATTACCCCGGTGGAACCGATGACATCGCAGGATAATCGCAACACCCAGGGTTGATTGCGATGCAAAATGTGGTTCCTTCTTCCGGGCTGGCCCGCCGTTCCTGGAATGTTTTATATGGTGCCGGGCTGCTGCTGCTCATCGGCCTGCTGGTGGCGATTGCCGGGGCGTTTCTGTTTGCTGTGCCGCTGGTGGTGCCCACCAATGCCGCCTTTTCGGCGTATAACACCGTCCGCACCATCATGATCCCGGCCGGCATTGTCGTGGTGCTGCTGGCGCTGCTGCTGGCGCTGCGGGCCGTCACCTGGAAGCGCGATAACCCGCTGGCCGCCCTCACCGGCGAGCGCCTGGCAGCATTTCTGGATGCCCGCTACGTCTTCATTCGCAACGTCAGCCGGGTTTCCCTGGGCTATGTGGATGCCGTGCTGGTGGGGCCGGCGGGGGTGCTGGTCTTTCGCATTACGGATCGCACCGGCATTCTGTTCAATGAAGGGGCCGGCTGGATTCGCCAGCGGGATCGTGGTCAGTGGGTCACCATGCGCTGGAACCCCACCCGCGAAACGGCGGACGATGTGCAGCGCCTGCGCGAATGGCTGCGCGTGCGCGGGCTGCCCGACGTGCCGGTGTTCGGCGTGATTATTTTTACGAAAGAAATGCCCGAAGCCCAGGTGACCGCCCAGAATCCCCTGGTGCCGGTGGTCTACCTGAGCGAAATCTCCTACGCGCTCAGCGATAGTTTCTTCGCCAGAGACCGGCTGGATGCCGCCACCGCCAGCAAAATCGCCCTCCTCTTATACGGATAAAGGATCAGCGCCATGCCCGCAACCGTGATTCTGGCGGCCGTCGGCGCGGGCAAGACAGAAGCCGCGCTCCAGCGTTTAACGCACACCCTCCAGGACAGCGGCACCCGGCTGGCCAAAGCCTGGGTGCTGCTGGCCACCCGCCGCCAGGAAATCGCCTTTCGCCAGCGCCTGTCTGATCTCATTCCCGCCCGGTCGGTCTATTTCAACGTCGAGAGCTTCAATTTTTATGAGCTGTATGCCCGCCTGTTGAACCTGGCCGGGCAGCCGCAGCGCCGCCTGCACGATTCGGCCCGGCCGGGGCTGCTGCGCCATGTGCTGGCCGACCTGGCGGAAGACGGCGGCCTGACGGTCTTTCGCCAGGTGGCGCAAACGCCCGGCTTCGTCCATATGCTGCTGGCCCTGATAGATGAGCTGAAGCAGAACCAGGTGGCCCCCGAAGCGCTGGAACAGGCAGCCAGCACGCCCAAAGATGCCGACATCGCCCGTATCTATGCCCGCTACCAGGCACTGTTGCAGCATTACCGGCTGGTGGATCGGGAGGGGGAAGGCTGGCTGGCGCTGGAAGCGGTGCAGGCGCTGCCACACCTGGCGCGGGATGTGGCGCTGCTGGTGGTGGATGGCTATGACCAGTTCACCCCGGTGCAGGCGCAGTTGCTGGCCCACCTGGGGCAGCAGGCCGGCGAAACCCTCATCACCCTGACGACGGTGCCAGGGCGCGAACAGACGATTGGCCGGCGCTTTCAGCAAACGCTGGAACGCCTGCACGCCGCCCATGAACGCAGCGGCTGCCCCCTGGCCGTGCATCTGTTTGACCAGGCCGAAGCCGCCCGTCACCCGGCGCTGCAATACCTCAGCACGCATGTTTTTCAGCGCGGGCAGCCGCCCCCGCCGCCGGCTGCGCCGCCCATCTTCCTGCTGGAAGCGCCGGATGCAGCCACCGAAACCGCCGCCATCCTGCGCCAGGTGAAGCGCCTGCTGCTGGAGGGTGAGCGCCCGGACGATATTTTGATCGCGCTGCGGGATCGCCAGCGCTACCAGACACATTTTGAAACCTGCGCCCGCCTGTATGATCTGCCGGTGCTGCTGCATCACCCGGAGAGCATCAGCACCAGCCCGGTGATGATCGCGCTGCTAAAACTGCTGGAGCTGGCCACGGCCGCCTGCCTGCATCCGGCCACCGCCTTCCGCCGGCGCGATGTGCTGGAACTGCTGTCATCGCCGTACCTGCGCGTGCCAGGGCTGGACGCAGCGCAGGTGCACCGGCTGGAACGCCTGAGCCTGGCCGGGCAGGTCATCGCCGGCAAAGCCGCCTGGCTGAAAGCCATTGATCGGGCCGCCGCCACTTATGATGATGACGAAGGTCAGACCATCACCCCCCTGCTGACCGATGCTGAAGCGGCAGAGCTGTCCCTGGCGCTGGAATCCTTCTTCAACAGCCTCACCCCGCCGCCCCGGGCCACCACCGCGGCTTATATCACCTGGCTGGATGCGCTCATCGGGGCGGATACGCAGCCGGATGAGGCCGATGACCCGGAGCAGCAGGCCCACAGCACCGCCAGCACGCTGGACGTGCCCGGCGGCATTCGCGCGGCCGGGGACAATGGCTACCTCATCAGCCGCGATATGGCCGCCCTGAACGCGCTGAAAGACATTTTGCGCGGCATCACCCAGACGCAGGAACTGCTGCGGGCCGTGTCGCAGCGCCTCATCACCGCCGAAGTGACCTGGGAACAGTTTTACGCCGATGTCCTCAGCGGGATACAGTATCATCGCCCCGCACCGCGCACGCCGGTACGCTCCGGCCGGGTGCTGGTGACGACGGCCGCCGATGCCCGCGGGCTGCCACACCGGCATGTCTTCATCCCCGGACTATCCGAAGGCATTTTCCCTGCGCCCGCCCCGGAAGACCCGCTGTATCTGGACAGCGAGCGCCGGCGATTGCAGGAGGCGGGCATCTGGCTGGAGACGCAGGCACAGCGGGCAGCCGATGATGGGCTGTTTTACGAACTGCTGTGCCTGCCCTCGCACACGCTCACCCTGTCGCGCCCCACCGTGCGCGATGGCAAACCGTGGCTGCCCTCGCACCTGTGGCGCATGACGGCCACCACCTTCCCGCCGGGCACGCTGCCGCTGCGCCGCCTGAAAGCCAACGATACCCCCGGCCTGCACGAAGCCGCCACGCCGGATGAAGCCCTGCTGGCGCTGGCGCAGGCCCTGGCCGGCGCGGGCATCGCAGCCGGGGACGTGCCCGGCTATGCCCATCTGCATCAGGAGCAGGCCGACCTGTGGGCCCACATCCGGCACGGGCAGGCGGTGGAACAGCGCCGCCTGTCGCGCCGCCCGCACGATGCTTACAGCGGCCGTTTGCAGCAGCCAGACCTGCTGGCCGCGCTCCAGACCGACCTGGGGGCGCAGCGCGTCTGGAGCGCCTCCCAGTTGAACGATTATGCACAGTGCGGTTTTCGGTTTCTGGCGAAACGGCTGCTGCGCCTGGAAGCGCTGGAAGAAGCCGCCGCCGGGCTGGATGCACTGCAACTGGGTCTGCTCTATCATCGCATTCTGGAAGACACCTTCCGCGAAATTGCCCTTTATGACCTGCCGATTGCCCCGGAAGCGTATGAGCAGGCGCGGGCGATCCTGGAGGAGCAGGCCCGGCAGGTCTTTCAGCGGCCGCCGCCGGCCTTCCGGCTGATCCCGGGGCCGCAGTGGGAACAGGAGCAGGCGCTGCTGCTGCGCCGGCTGCACGCGCTGCTGCGCCAGGATTTCTCCGACGAATCGCCGGTACGGGCGTTTGGCACCTCCCGGCGCATCTGGTCAACGGAATCGCCTTTCCGGCTGCCGGTGCGCCTGACGGCTGACGAAACAATCACCGTCACCGGCTCCATCGACCGTATCGACCTGGTGGACGGGGAAAACCTGGTCGCCATTGATTACAAAAGTGGCAGCACGCCCGTTGATAACCAGGAACTGGCGGCCATGCGCGAGGGGCGCAACTTCCAGATGATGACCTATCTGCTGGCGCTGCGGGCCCTGCCCCGGGCCACCGGGCTGACGGTGGCCGGCGGGCTGTTCTGGCACATTCGCAGCCTTAAAACCAGCGGCATCATTCATCTGGCGCAGTCAGAAACCGCCCTCCAGCAGGCACAAAGCCACGCCGCAGAGTATGTGCAGCGAATGCGCGACGGCCGGTTCCCGGTGCAGCCCACCCGCCCCGGCGCAGGCCGGCGGTGCAGCCCCTACTGCGACTTTCATGCCCTGTGCCGCGCCAGCAGCACCCACAACCACACGGAGTAAGCGCCTATGGGGTTCACCGCACAGCAGGCCGCCGCCATTTACACGCTGGATAAAAATCTGGTGGTGGCGGCCGGGGCCGGCTCTGGCAAGACGCGCGTCCTGGTGGAGCGCTACCTGGAACTGCTGGCGCAGCACCCGGACTGGTCGCTGAACAGCATTGTGGCCATCACCTTCACCCGCGAAGCCGCCCTGGAAATGCACAACCGGGTGCGGGCGGAACTGGAAAATCGCCTGCACAGCGCCCCGCCGGCCCAGGCCGAACGCTGGTCAGCGCTGCTGGCGGCGATGGACAGCGCCCGCATCAACACCATTCACGGGCTGTGTGCCGACCTGCTGCGGGCCAATGCGGCTGAAGCCGGCATTGATCCTGGCTTTCGTGTGCTGGACGAAGTAGACCGCGCCCTGCTGCTGGACGATGTGCTGACCGACGTTTTCCAGACCCTGCCCGCCGCCGACCCGGACGCGCTGGCCCTGTTCACCCATTACGATCACCCGGACATCCGCCAGGCGCTGCGCGAGGGCGACCTGCTGGCCCGCCGCCTGCCCGCCGCGCCGGTGAGCGCCTCCGCGCTGGTGCAGCAGTGGCAGCAGGACTGGGAGCAGCATTTCCTGGGGCAGATGGCCGCGCTCACCCGCGACGACGCTTTTATGGCCGCGCTGCACTGGCAGCCCCCCGGCGGCCATTTCCCGGCCGGCGATAAGCTGGCGGAGGTGTGGGCCGGGGTGCAGCAGCAGCAGGCAGCCCTGTTCAACCCGGATGATCGGCCGGCGGCGCTGGCGGCCCTCCTGTTTCTCAGTGACACGGCCAACATCAACCTGACCGGCGGCAGCAGCAAAGCCTGGGGCGATAAAACCATCGTCGAAGAGAGCCGGGCCATGCTGCGCCTCATCCGTACCACCCTTCAGGACGTGGTGAAGCGCATCGGTACCCCGCCCGGCGACCTGGATTTGCAGGCCGCGGAGTATCTGCTGCGCTGGTACCGGCTGGTGGAGCGCGTGCAGGCGGCGTTTCGCGCGGCCAAACAGGCCGCCGGCGTGCTGGATTTTGGCGATCTGGAACAGTTCACCACCGACCTGCTGCGCGGGCATGAAGCCGTGCGCCGGCGTTACCAGGGCAGCGAATTTAAGCATGTGCTGGTAGATGAATTCCAGGATACCAGCGCGACGCAGTGGGAACTGGTGCAGTATCTCACCGCGCCGGCCGAACAAACCATGCTGTTCGTCGTGGGCGATCTGAAGCAGAGCATCTACGGCTTTCGCGGGGCCGATGTGAGCGTTTTCGACGGCGTGCGCGGGCAAATTGCCGCCTACAGCCACGGCCGGGCCCTGCCCCTCTCGGAGTCGTTTCGCACCCACCCGGCTTTGATTGATCTGTTCAATACCCTGTTCGCCCGTATTCTGGTGAAAGACCCGCACAGCCCGGTAGCCCGCTATCAGGTCGCTTTTGATGACCCCCTCCAGGCCAATCGCACCGCGATTAGCTTTGCAACGCCGCTGGAAATGCTGCTGCTGACCAATACCGACGCGCTTAATGCGGAGGAGATGCGTACCTGGGAAGCGTGGGAACTGGCCCGCTGGCTGCGCCAGGCGTATGCTGACGGGCGCAGCGTGCGCGATAAAGACAGCGGCGACACCCGCACGCGCCCGTTCACCTATGGCGATGCCGCCATCCTGTTCCGGTCAATGACGCACGTCACCCTGTACGAAAACGCGCTCAAAGCCGCCGGCGTGCCCTATGTCACGGTGGCGGGGCGCGGCTACTACCGGCGGCAGGAAGTGTGGGACATCCTCAATTTGCTGCGGGCGCTGCATCACCCGGCGGATAACCTGGCGCTGGCGGTGGCGCTGCGCTCGCCGCTGTTCGCGTTCAGCGATGATCTGCTGCTGGCGCTGCGGCGGCTGCGGGCAGATGATACCGACCCCGCATCCCCGGTGCTGGCGCTGTGGCCGGCCCTGACCGCGCTGGCCGAAGGCGCGGTGCCGCCCGCACTGCCGGCCGCGTCCCTGCCGGCGCTGCGCCGGGCGGGGGCCTTGCTGCTGCGCCTGCGCGATCTGGCCGGGCGCGTGACCATCGCCGAACTGCTGCGCCAGTGCCTGGCCGAGACGGGCTACCTGGCGATTCTCACCGGGCTGCCGGATGGCGTTCGGCGGCGGCGCAATGTGGAAAAACTGCTGGATATTGCCGACCGCAGCGGGCGCATTTCGCCGGCGGATTTCGCGCAGTATCTGGAAGCGATGACGCTGGCCGAAGTGCGCGAAGGCGAAGCCACACTGGATGCCGATGGGGCGGTGCGGTTGATGACCGTCCATGCCAGCAAAGGGCTGGAATTCCCGGTGGTGCTGCTGGCCGATACCGGCAGCGTGGGCCGCGGGCACAGCACCTCGCTGCTCAGCACCGATGCAGAAGGCCGGCTGCACTGCAAAATTTTTGACCCGGAGCAGAACAAACTGATCGCGCCCTTTGCTGCCGGGCAGGCACAGCAGTTGCAGCAGGAGCGCGAAGCCGCCGAGAGCAAACGCCTGCTGTATGTGGCCGCCACGCGCGCCCGGGACTGGCTGATCGTCAGCGGCAGCGTGAAAACCATGAAGGACGGCACGCTGAAAAGTGATGGCTGGATGCAGCAGCTCCTCAGCGCGACGGGCATCACCACCGCCGATGATGGCGCACTCCTCCGCCCCGGCGCGGTGGGGGAAATTCGGCTGCATGTGCCGGCCTACCCGGCCGCCGACCTGGCCGCAGCAGGTGAAACGCCCGTTCCGGCCACAGGCTGGCCCGCGCTGGAAGCCCGCATCGCCGGTGTCACCCCGCAGCGGCCGCCCCTGCTGCACCCCGTTCACATCCCGCCGGAGCGCTTCCTGGGGCACCTGGCCGCCACGCAGCTCGCCAGCCTGGGCGGGGCCCGCCACGCCCGCAGCGATGCCGAACGCGCCTATCATCGCGCCAATGTGCGCCGCAGCACCCTGCACGATGCCCCGGCCAGCATCAAAGCCGCCATTCGCAGCCACGATCCGCGCGTCACCGGGCGCATTGTGGGCGATATTGTGCATGAGGCCATTCGGTATGGCCGCTTCCCGGAGACCACCCCCGGCCTCGAAGCGATCTTAAGCAGCTATGCCTGGCAGCAGAATATCATCATGCCCACCGATACTGACCGGGCGGTGCAGGAAGCGCTGCACCTGCTGCAAACGTTTGAAGGCAGCGATGTTTACACCTGGCTGAAGGCCGCCCGGGCCGCGCAGCGCCCCGTGTACCCGGAACTGCCCTTCATCTACCGCACTGAAAAGCGCATTTTGCACGGCGTGCTGGATGTCCTGCTGCAACAGGCCGATGGTACCTGGGTGGTGGTGGATTATAAGACCGGGTATGTCGCCGGGGGGGGCAGCCCGGCCGCCGCCACCGATCATGCGCGGCGCTATCATTTGCAGGTGGGGGCCTATGCCAGCGCCGTCTATGAGCAAATTCACGCGCTGCCCCGCGTGTATATTCACTATATTCGTTATAATACAACCATCGAAATCCCGCCGGCCGCCTGGCAAAGTGCCATCCACGCGCTGGAAACCCACATCGGCGATATTGTGAGCAGCCGTTATGATTAAACGCATCTTTGGTGAATTACCGGTCTGGGCACAGAGCAATCATCCGCTGCTGCGCTACGAGCTGTTCCGGCAAAAATCGCACCGCAGCCGCCCGCGCCGCCTGCTGCTGGCCGCGCTGCATGTGCTGCTGGTGCTGGCGCTGCTGCTGGCCGGCTACCTCATCGCCACCGATTTCCTGCGCCGCCCGGCGGGCATTAACCTCACCGGCGCGATCTGGCAGGTGCTGTATTTTCCGGCGCTCGTCGTGCAGGTGGCGCTGAGTGTGTTCCTCATCGCCACTGCGGCCGATGCCATCAGCGATGAACGGCGGCGGCAGACCTGGGATAACCTGCGGGCGACCGCGACCGGCGCAGAGATGACGCTGCGGACGCGCTGGGTGGCCCTCTTTTACCGCGTTCAGCGGTTGATTGCGCTGCTGCTGGCAGTGCGGCTGGTGCTGGCGGGGGCCGCGCTGGTGGAACTGACTTCGCATCGGGGCGGCTATCTGGATTTGCTCACGGCCACCATCACGCCGGAGGTGGGGCTGCCGGCCGCGGTAGCGCTGATGGCCGCCACGCTGACCGCGGCCTTTCTGCTGCCCCTCACCGGCATCGGCATTGAAATTGCGCTCAGCCTGCTGATTGCGGCCGCCATTCGCAGCCGTACCGCGGCCGTGGTGCTGCAAATCCTGCTCATTGTGTTCAAGCTGGCGCTGGTGGTGGGGCTGCACAGCGCCATGCAGCAGTTCCTGGCGGGCACGCTGCCGCCGCTGCCAGAGGGACTGCCCTGGCTGCTGGTGCTGGCTTTTTCGGCTTTCAGCGACCAGGGGCTGCTGCTGATGCAGCCGGGGTATGCCGGCGAGCTGTGGGCCATCGTGCCCTACAGCGTGTTCGCCGGGGCGGCGCTGCTGCTGTTCATCCTGGTGCAGGCGCTGCTGACCGATGGCATCATGGCCTATGCCGTGCGCCGCGCTGAACGCAACGAATAGGGCCGGTGGCTACAGTGCCCGCGCCGAAATGACGAATTCCGCGGTGGCCACGTTGGTCGCCAGCGGCACATTTTTCAGGTTGCAAATCCGCAGCAGCCCCTGAATATCCGGGTCATGGGGCTGCATCGTCAGCGGGTCTACGAAGAAGAAGACCGCCGCGATTTTATCCTCCGCCACCATGGCCGCAATCTGGTCATCGCCGCCCAGGGGGCCGGACAGCAGCCGGGTCACGTTCAGGCCCGATTTTTCGGCGATGAGGCTGCCGGTGGTGCCGGTGGCCACCAGGGCATATTTGGCCAGCACGCTGTGATATTTCATGGCAAACGCCACCATATCGGCTTTTTTGCCATCATGCGCAATTAATGCCAGGGTCTTGTGTGCTGTTTCGGTCATGGTGCTTTGCTCCCGCTACCGGCATGATTTAACCGCAAAGCCCGCCGAAAGGCAACTTCTGGCTTCATACCAGCAGGCGCACCGGCAGGGCCAGCAGGCGGGCGCGGGCATCGCTGCCGAAGCGCTTTTTGAGCCGCTGGTTGAGATGCTGTGCTTCCTGCATGTATTGTTCAAGCTGCGCCATAATGGCCGACCAGGGGCGCTGCTCCGCCAGGCGGCGGGCGGTGGCGGCCATGTGCCGGCGCTGCGCGGGATGATCGCGCAGGTAGCCGGCGGCAGCGGCAAAAGCGGCCGCGCTGTGGTCGCAGATGAGGCCGGTACGCCCCTCCTCCACCAGCCCGGATACCCCGCCGCGATTGGTGACGACGGCCGGCAGGCCGGAGGCCATCGCTTCCTGCACCACCTGGCCAAAGGTCTCCTGTGCGCCGGGGAAGAAGAAGGCATCGGCACTGGCGAAAGCCTCCGCCAGGGTATCGCCCACCATGTAGCCGGTGAACAGGGTGCCGGTGCCGGCGAACTGCTGCTCCAGGTCTTCGCGCAGTGCGCCATCGCCGATGATGGTGAGGGCGATGCCCGGCAGCGCCGCCAGGTCGCGCAGCAAATGGACGCATTTTTCATTGGCCAGCCGCCCCACATACACGCACAGCAGCGCGTCCGGGTCGCGTCCGTTCAGCAAAAAGTCGCGCATGGTGGCGGTACGCTTCGCCGGGTGAAACTGTTCAATATTCACGCCGCGGCCCCACAGCCGCAGGCGCTTGTAGCCCCAGGCGTGCAGTTCATCGCGCACTTTGCGGGTGGGCACCAGCGTTAAATGCGAGCCATTGTGGATGAAGCGCAGCCAGCGGCGCAGCGGCTGCGACAGGCGCGGATAGCCATAATGGCTGGTGTAGCCAGGCAGGTCGGTCTGGTAACAGGCGATGACCGGCACCCGCAGTGCCCGCCCCAGCAGCATCCCCCCGGCAGACATCAGCGCCGGGCTGAACATGAGGATAATATCCGGCTGGAAGGCCTTCAGCCGCCGCGCCACCGTCCACACGGGCAGCGCGGCCCGCGTTTCTTCGGCACCGGGCACCGAAAGCGACGGCAGATTGACCACCTCGCTGCTGCCAATGGCCGGCACGGCCGTATCCGGCGCGAAGATCAGCACATCGCGCCCGGTTTGCTGTAAATAACGCACCGTCAGGTACGCCGTGCGGCTCACCCCGTCTACCTTGGGCAGGAACGCCTCGGCAAAGACGGCCACCCGCCGGATACTGGCCAGCAGCGGCGGGCGGGCCGGGTCGATCAGACGGGTTTCGCCAAAGACGGCCTCCCCCTGCGCTGTCTCTCGTGCCGCAAATATGCGATGTACTCTCGAATGTGCCATGATGCTCCCTCTGTGGCGGTCTGCCGTGTCTCCAGTGCATGGCGTAAATCGGCCGCGGTGGTGCCGGCAAAACGGGTGATGCCGCTGCCCACCGCGCCGGGGGTGTGGGCATCGCTGCCGCCGGTGACGGCCAGACCGATCCGCCGCGCAAGCTGCCCGGCCACGCGATTGCTGCCCGGCGTGACGATGGCGGCATTGTGCGCTTCAATCGCATCCAGCCCCGATTCTAGTAACACCTCCGGGCTGCGCCAGTAACGCCAGGCCAGTTTACGCACCAGCCCCATTTCGATGTGAAACGGATGCGCCAGCACGGCCACCCCGCCGGCTTCATGAATGGCCGCCACCGTATCGGGCAAGTCCATGCCCCGGGCGATGGGTTTCGTCACCCACAGCGCCAGAATATGCCCGGCCAGGCTGCTGACTTCGATGCCGGGGATGATGTCAAACGGATAATGCTGGCGCTGCTCATAGGCCCACCAGGCGGCCTCCAGCGTATCATGATCGGTGATGGCGATGACATCCAGCCAGGGGCGTTTTGCGGCCACGTAATTCAACAGTTCCCGTACTGGCATAGTGCCATCGCTGGCGCTGGTGTGCATGTGCAGGTCGGCACGTCCGGTCCATTGCGGTTGAAAACGCTGGATCAAGGCAAATGTCCTTTGTATCCCCTGAGACCTTTCTATGGTAATGCGGCCGTGTAAAGAAATGATTAACATTTCCTTTTATTCTGTTACACGTGCTGCCGGCGGCGTGGTCGGTGACAGGCACTGTTTTTTTGCTGCGCCGGCGCATTATTCCGGGCCGGCAAAATGCGCTACAATGGGCCCATGCGACGATTGTTGACTTTTCTGCCGGTGCTGCTGTTCATCCTCGCTGTGATGGGCGTGGCGGTGTATCTTGCCGGCACGGTGGCGCTGCTGCCCGGCGGCGCGGCCACCATCGCGCCCTTTGCTGCTACCCCCACCATCCTGGCGGGTACGCCCGTGCTGCGTTTTAACCGGGTAAACCCCGCCATTGTCGATGTGCTGGCCTATGCGCCCTCCAATTATGGGACGTTTACGCTGGATGTGCCCGGCAGCGGTCTGGTGGCGGTGGGGGCCTATTTGCCGGTGACGGGCAATACACAGTTTGAATTGATTCCGCCGACCCCGCTGCCGACCCCGCTGCCCTACCCCACATCGCCGCCGCTGCCCCTGCCGGCCCTGCCGGCGCTGCTGCTGCCCACCGTGCCGGCGCTGGCCGAGGATGGCACCAGCCGCACGCTGCCCTACGCCGGCGATGCCTGCGCCCCGGCCGGGAATCCGGTGGAAGGGGTGCTGACGCAGCGCTACCATGCCTATCATCCCGGCATTGACATCGGGGTCCCCCTGGGCACGCCCGTCCTGGCCACGCACAGCGGCACGGTCATTTTTGCCGGCTGGAGCGATATTGGTTATGGCTACCTGGTCATCATCCAGAATCAGGGGTTCATCACCTATTATGCTCACAACACCTCATTCAACGTCACGGTGGGGCAACTGGTGGGCAAGGGCAGCATTATCGCCTGGAGTGGCAGCACCGGCAACAGCACAGGGCCGCATGTGCATTACGAAACGCGCATCAACGATGTGCCGGTCGATCCGCTGACGTTTGAAACACGCGGTTATGCCTCGTGTTAGAGCGTTCGCGTCCCTGTTCGGCGGTAAATCCCATGTATAATACACACCAGATTATTGCGTTCATCCGCCTGGCGGCTGTTGCTCAGCGCCCTGGGACAGTGTATGACAGATAACCGTGCCCCTGCCCGTTCTCGTCGCCCGCGCTTTGTCTCGCTGCGCTGGCGCTTTCTGTTCCCGCTCACGCTGGTGGTGCTGGTGGTGGCGATGCCGGGTGCCTACGGGCTGGCGGCCAGCCTCAGCAGCGGGTTCCTCATCGCCGAAGAAAATGTGCTGCTCCAGAACAGCCAGGCCATCGCCGCCCGGGCCGATGAACTGTACCAGCGCCAGCGGGCCGAAGCCCTGCGGATCGCGTTCACCATCGGCGTGCCCGAAGCCATCCGCGCCCGCCAGGCGGAATCGCTCCATGCCATGCTGGAAGGGCTGGCCGCGGCGGCCAACCTGGACAGTGCCATCGTCACCGATTCGCAGGGGGTGGAGATCGCCGGGCTGCTGCGGGTACGCACGCCCGATTTTACCGATTACAGCGTCAGCACCGGCACCGATTTACGCGCGGAGCCGCTGCTTCAGCCCATCCTCAGCGGGGCCGCGGAATTAAACTCCGGGCTGCTGCGTACTGCTGATGGCACGCTGCTGTATACCGCGGTGCCCATCAACTTTGACAATCAACGCCTGGGCGTGGCGCTGGTGGGCCAGCGGCTGGCCACCGTCATCGACACGGTGCAGGCCAGCGCGGTGGCCGCGGTGACGTTCTACGGCAGCAGCGGCGCGGTGGAAGCCACCACCTTCCCGCCCGATCCTGCCGCGCTCACCGGGCTGGCGCTGGACAGCGTGGTGCTGAACCAGGTGCTGACGGCCCGCCAGCCGGTCAAAGCGGCGGCCACCATCGGCGGCACCCCCTATCGCACGCTGGTGATGCCCTTCGTCTTCGGCGACAGCCTGCCGGGGGTCATCGGGACGGCCCTGCCGGATAACATCCCCTTCGCCACCGAAATCGGGCGGCAGGTGACAGCGCTGTTCGCGGCGGGGCTGGCCGGCGCGGCCGTCACCATGAGCTTCATCGGCATCAGCCTGCTGGTGGCGCGGGTGGATCGGGTGACGGTGGCGGCCCAGTCCCTGGCGGCCGGCCGGCTGGAGACGCGCACCGGCATGGCCGCCGGCGACGAAATCGGCCGCCTGGGGGCCACGCTGGACAAAGTGGCCCAGGTGGTGCAGGCGCGGGAGGATAAATTTAAAACGCTGCTGCGCCGGGAACGCCGGGAACGGGCCTATCTGGTGGCGGTGCTGTCTTCCATCCCGGAGGGGGTGGTGGTGCAGGACAAAGATGGGCGCGTGCTGCTGATGAACGATACCGCCCGCGGCCTGCTCGGTACGCCGGCCATGGGCCAGCAGCCGCGCCTGAGCGCCTTCGATGGGCTGGTGGCCAGCCTGGTGGGCACCGCCCTTGCGCCGGGCATTTACACCCTGGGCGACCCGCGCCAGATTGATTATGCAGGGAAAATTTTGCACGCCCAGGCGGCGGCCATCGTCAATTCCGGCGGGCAGCGCCTGGGCACGGTGCTGCTGATGCGCGACCTGACGGAGGAAGTGCAGCAGTCGCAGGCCCGCGAAGCCATGCTTCAGCAGCTTTCGCAGGATATTCAGCAGCCGCTGGCCGGGCTGGCGCAGCGCAGCGCGCTACAGAGTGGCATGGTGAGCGATTTCGCCCGCGAAATTTCGCGCCATGCGGCGGCCCTGCAAAAAATGATCGTGGATATGCGCGAATTAACGCTCTATAACCGCGTCAGCGCCCGCCCCATGCTGCGCCCGCTGGCGGTGGAAACGCTGATGTGGGCGGTGGCCAATGACTGGCGGCAGATCGCCATCGCGGCCGGGCTGCAATTGCAGATGGCGCTGGATAAACGCGGTATGCGCGTGCCGGGCGACGAAAGCCGTTTACGCCTGGCCATTGGCAACATCGTGGATAACGCCATCAAATACACCCTGCCGGGCGGTGCCATTAGCCTGGAGATTAAAGATGAGGTGGATGGCACGGTGCATCTGCGCATCCGCGATAATGGGGTGGGCATCGCCCCGGCGGACATGGAGCATCTGTTTATGCCCTTCTACCGGGGCACCCCCACCACCGCCGACGGTGAGATCATCCGGGTGCCGGGGATGGGCCAGGGGCTGCATCTGGCCCGGCAAATCATCGAAGCCCACGGCGGCCGCATTAAGGTCAAAAGCCGGCCCGGTGTGGGCACGGCCGTCTATGTCGCCCTGCCGCTGACGGCCGGCGAGGCGCTGCCGCTGGCCGACACCGTGGACAGCGCCACCCTGTTGATCGTGCCAGAAGCGCTGGATATGGAAGCGGTGTGGCGGCAGTAAGGCCGGGGGCGCGGAAACACCGTCACCCCGCCCCGGCCGCCGGGGTTTCAGGTTAACGCAGCGCCATCAGGTAAGCGATGATGTCGTACACTTCGGCATCATTCAACACCGTTGCGTCGAACAGGGGCATTTGCTGCCCGCCGGCATAGCCTTCCACCACATAATCCTGCGGGTGGCGGATGGAATTGTAGAGATACGTATACGTACCCTGCCCGGCCACCCGGCCCGCGGCGCGTTCTCCCACACCCCACAAACTGGGGCCAATTTTGACGGTATCGCCCGCCACCGCGTGGCAGGTGGAACAGGCCCACTGCTGGCCATCCGGCAGGACATGGGTTTCATTGAACAGCGCTTCGCCATTGGCCGGCACCGCCAGGCTCACCAGGAATTCCAGCGGATCACTGCCGCCGGCCGCGGGAGCCGTGGTGGGGGCTTCGGTGGGGGCAGTTGTGGGCACGATGGTGGGTTCAGCCGTCGGCGGCAGCGGCGTGGCCGTGGGTGGCACGGTGGTCGCGGTGGGCTGCGCGGCCACGGCTGCACCGGACGCTTCTACCGCTGTGATCGAGGTCGGAGTGGCGATGGGGCGTTCATAAATGGGCGTGGCCACCGTACCGCAGGCGGCCAGCAGCAGCATAGAACCAAGTGCCAGAATCAATCGCATCATGACGGCTTTCCTGATCGTTGTGTATCTGTGAAAACGCGCACAAGTATAGCGCGGCGGCCGACGTTTAGCCACAGGCTCTTTGCCGCCGCTACAGGGCCCCGCCGGCTAAAAGCCCATCGTCTCCGGGCGGCGATACTGCACCATCCGCTGAAGCAGTTTTAGCTCATACGGGCGGCTGTAAAACGCCAGCCGGTAACGCCAGCCGGAGAGCGCCTGCAACAGGCGGCGCATGGTGCCATGCAGGCGGACATCGGTCACGGTGGGGTAAAAGGCATTGATGACCGTTTCAAAATCACGGATTTTGCGCCGCACCGGGTCTTTCGACCAGGGGGTGCCGGGGTTACGCCGCAGCGATTTTTCGGCCCAGGCTGCGCCGGCCCATTCTTCCAGCGTCTGCGGAAAGCGAAAACCCAGTTTCACGGCTTCATCCAGCAGCAGGCTGCCCTCCTGCGGCGTGGGCGTATACAGGTACAGGATCAATTCCGTCGCCGGGTTGATGGCCTTCACTTTGCGGATGAAGGTGATGGTCTGTTCAATATCGGCCACCGGGTCCGGCGGGTTGCCCAGCACAAATGATAGTTCCGGCACGATGCCGTAATGCTTCATGCGCTCCACGATGGCCAGGGTTTGCGACGTGCCGCTGCTGCCGCCCTTGTTCATCAGCTTCAGCGTTTCGTCGCTGCCGCTTTCCGCGCCCATGAAGATCATTTTGACCCCGCTTTTGGCCAGTTTGGCAAAGGTGGCATCGCGGTAGGTCATCAGCGTATCCACGCGGCCCAGCCCCCACCAGCGAATCTCCTGGCCGATGAGGCCTTCGGCGATAGCTTCGCTGCGGCGTTCACTGACGAAAAAATCCATATCATGATATTCCATGCCATCCACGCCATAACGCTCTTTGAGGAAGCGCGTCACCGCGATCACGCGGTCGGCGCTTTCGGCCAGCCAGCGCTGTTTGGCCAGCGGCACCACCGCACAAAAATTGCAGGCGAAGGGGCAGCCCCAGCTCGTATGATGCGCCCCCACCCGCTGCCCCAGGTAACTTTTCCCCAGGTAATCCGGCATATGAACGCGATCATAAGGATAGCGCGGCAGGTTATTCAGCGGCGCGAAGGGCGCGCGCGGGTTCACCAGCACGGTATCCCCCCGCTGATGCACCAGCGAGGGCACATCGTCCAGAGCACCGCCGCTGTGCAGCACGTCCACCAGCTTACGAAAGGCGGTTTCGCCCTGCCCCACGATGACATAATCCACACAAGCGCTGGCGATGACCACCTCCGCATGATTGGAGGGAAAATAACCGCCCCAGACAATCGCCAGGTCTGGCAGCGCGGCCTTCACCTGGCGGCACACCGGCACCGCCTGGCGTAACTGGGGCCCCGGCATCACCGTCACCCCCAGCAGGCGGGCGCGGGTGGCGCGGGCCCGTTCCACAATATGCGCCGCCGGGTCAGCGATCAGATTGCCGTCAATGATCTCTACGTCATAATCTTCCGCGATCATGGCCGCGAGGGCCAGCAGCGACATAGGCAGGCGCTGTTTGCCGGGCGACGTGCTGACCGGGTTGTACAGTAAGACAGTGGCACGCATCAGGGAGTATCCTTTATGACAGCAACGGGCGGGATAGTGGAACAGTCCGGCACAGGCACCGTTTGATCCGCGCAGGTGACGGTATCAGTGCGGCTGTAGAGCCGGATGAACAGCGTGTCGCTCTGGTAGCGCATGGCGCAGTACGGATAGCGAGTCATGGCGAGCGCTTCCCACGCTGGCAGCGCCGGCGGCGCGGGCACATCACGCAGGGCGATCAACCAGAGCTGCTGTGCCTCCGGGTGATTGATGAAAGCGGCGGCACGTTCTGCATAAGGCGCGGCCGACGGCGGCAGGCGCTCCGGGATATTTTGCAGCAGGTCAAAGGTGGCCAGGCGCGGGAATAAATCGCTAAAATAATGCGCCAGCACGATCTGATGCAGCGTTTCCTGCGCCGGTGCATCCACCAGGAAGACAGCCGCCGCCTGATTGAAGCAGGCGGCCTGGGACTGGACGGCCGTTTGCAATGCCACGGGCAGTTGTTTCACCTGGCCCGGCAGTTCGCGCATGAACGCTTCGGAGGGAGTTTGCAGCACCCCCGGCACGATCCACACCAGCGCCAGCAGCCCCCACCACCAGCCCCGGCGCAGCCGGTGCGACAGGGCCATGCCGGAGAAGACCACCAGCGGCAGCAGCAAAAACAGCACATGGCGCAGGTTGAACAAAAAATCCACCTGACGATCCACCAGCAGCGCCACCGCCAGCGCCACCGCTGACCAGAACAGCAGGAAAGCCGATGCAGAGGAGCGCAGCCACCACAGCGCATACAGCGCCACCGCCGCTACCCACAGCGGCAGGCCGTTGCTGAAGCCGTAAACACTGCTGAGGATGACCGAGCTGCTGATGGGACGGGCATAGGTGCTTTCAAACAGCACCGCCTGGATCATGAGGAACAGCCAGGGAACATACAGCAGCAGCGCCATGCTGAACTGCCGCCGCAGCCAGCGCCGACCGGGGTGCCGGCGCTGAAACAGTTCATGATACAGCAGCAGCCCCCCGAACACCCCGGCGGCCACATAATGGCTGTAGAGCATTCCGGTCAGGGCCGCCACGAACAGCACACGATGCCGCCCGCGCAGCGGCCGGCCGGCGGCCGCCCGCGCCAGCAGGTGCCAGTACAGCCACACCCCGGCCGCCGTCGTCAGCAGGTACAGGGTGTAACCACGCATTTCATGCAGGTAGTGGATGAAAAAGCTGTTCGTCACCAGCAGCAGCGCCGCCAGCCCGCCGGCCCGCGCATCGTAGAGGGCTTTGCCCAGGCGATACACCACCGGCACACACAGCAGCCCGGTCAGCAGCGCCAGGGCCCGCCCGGCCAATTCTGACCAGCCGGCCAGCCGGCCCCACACATACATCTGCGCGGTGTACAGCGGCGGCCACACGCCATCGCGCACCACTTCCAGGAAAGCGGCCGCCGGGGTTTTTTCGCCGTAACGCCCGCCCCCGGTGATGGACAGCGTCAGCACTTCATCGCTCCATAGCAGGTCATGGCGCAGGCCCGGCAGCGCCAGCACGGTGGCCAGCAGCAGGCACGGCAGCAACCCCCACCGGAATAAATCACGCTGATGCAGCCCGAAGCGCGGCATGATACCCCCTGTTTACGCGCTTGATTCTGGCAGCGAAATAGCCCCGGCGCAAGCCCTGGCACAGCCGCGGCCGGTCACATCCCCCTTGATGCTGCATTGACGCATATTTCCGCTTTCGCTACAATACGATAGTTCCGAAGATTAAAGGTTATAACGGGCATGGATTACTATATCTGGACACTGGGCTGTCAGATGAATACCGCCGACTCACAACGCCTGGCTTCTGAGCTGGAACGCCTGGGGCATCGCGCGGTGGAAAACCCGGATGAGGCGGATATTTACGTCATCAATACCTGCGTGGTGCGCCAGTCTGCCGAAGACAAAGCCTTTGGCCGCCTGGGGCTGCTGAAGCAGGTGAAAGACGCACAGCCGAATAAAATCATCGGCGTGATGGGCTGCCTGGTGGGCGTGCGTGACCCGGTGGAACTGCGTAAAAAGCTGCCCTTTGTCGATGTGTTCATGTCGCCTTCCGAACCGCAGCCCATGGTCGATTTTTTGCAGGATCTTCCCGGCGAAGTGGACATCCAGCGCCAGGAAGCGGCCGCCCGCCGCCAGCGCGATGCCCTCCAGGATGGGGAATTGATCCTGCCATCGCATGAACGCGGCAGCCTGGTCAGCGCCCATGTGCCGGTGGTCTACGGCTGTTCGCACGCCTGCACCTTTTGCATCATCCCCTTCCGGCGCGGGGTGGAGCGCAGCCGCAGCGTGGGCGAAATCGTTGCCCATGTCCGCAGCCTGGCGCAGCAGGGGGTGAAAGAGATCACCCTGCTGGGGCAAATTGTGGATCGCTATGGCAAAGATATTCCCGATGGCCCCGACCTGGCCGACCTGCTGCGCATCACCCATGCCACCGCCGAAGAAACCGGCATCGAACGCCTGCGCTTTTTGACCAGCCATCCCAACTGGATGAGCGATAAACTGCTGGAAACGGTGGCGGCCCTGCCCCGCGTGATGCCGCATATCGAAGTGCCGGTGCAGGCCGGCAGCGATGACGTGCTGTCGCGGATGCGCCGCGGTTATACTGCCGACCAGTATCGCAAATTGATCGCCAAAATTCGCCGCATCATCCCCGATGCCGCCATCCATACCGATATTATCGTGGGCTTCCCCGGCGAAACCGACGCGCAGTTTATGGAAACCTATCACCTGCTGGAAGATTTGAAGCTGGACAAAGCGCACCTGGCCCGCTACAGCCCGCGCCCGCAGACCGTCAGCGAGCGCCGCATGATCGATAATGTGAGCGATGACGAGAAGCGCCACCGCCACGACATGCTGGACGCGCTCCAGGAGCGCGTGGTGGCCGCCATCAATCAGCAGTATCTGGGGCGCACCCTGCCCGTGCTGGTGGAAGATAGAGATGAGGGCCGCAACAAATGGCGCGGCCGCACCCCCCAGAATAAGCTGGTCTTCTTTGAGTGTGACCAGGCCGTGCGCGGGCAGGTGGTGGAGGTCGAAATCACCTGGACGGGGCCGTGGAGTATGCGCGGGCGGCTGCCGGCCAGCGTGCGCCCTGACGCGCCGCTGATCGTGATGGCCGGCTGACCCGCGCCCGCCCGACCGAAGCAGGTACCGGCGGCGTGATTTGCATGGTAATCGCACTCTCGCTACAATACACACATTGTCATCAGGTTTGATTAGCTTACTGCTACCCGTCAGCGACACTGCCAGCGCTGATGGACCAACTGGAGGCCAGGCACATGCCGGAAATTAAACTCGCAGGCTATTACTACCCCAACAAATTCGCCCGCATCACCCTGGAAGCGATGCAGGAAGTGATGGGCGATAACGGTCTCAAAGCCATCCTGAACCTGGCGGGGCTGTCGCATCTGATTGATAACTTTCCCCAGGACAACCTGGAGAAAGAATTTGACTTTGCCCATTATACGGCGCTGTGCGTGGCGCTGGATGAAATGTACGGGCCGCGCGGCGGGCGCGGGCTGGCGCTGCGGGCCGGCCGCGCCACCTTTGCCCAGGGGCTGCGGGCCTTCGGCGCGCTGGCCGGGGTGGGCGACCTGGCGTTTAAAGTGCTGCCGCTGAACGCCAAGCTCAAGATCGGCGTGCCTGCCATGGCCAATATCTTCTCGCAGTTCTCCGACCAGATCTCCAACGTCTTCGACGAAGGCAGCGACAAAATCATCTACACCCTGGAACGCTGCCCCATGTGCTGGAATCGCAAGACCGACCGCGCGGTGTGCTTCGTGGGGCAGGGGCTGCTCCAGGAAGGGCTGCGCTGGGTCTCCGGCGGCAGCGAATTCAAGGTCGATATGGATACCTGCATCGGCAAGGGCGATGACATGGGTCGCTACGTCATCTACAAGGAACCCATCAGCTAAAACTTTTTTCTGGCAGCCTGGTGTGTCCTCCCCCGTCCCGTCATCTGCGATGACGGGATGTGTTTGATTCGGGGAGTCGCCGCGGGCATTCGTGGCTATCCCCTGCGGCCGCCGGGTGTTAGAATCAGCAGGGAGTGTAACCCCAATGGAGAGAGTGGCATGACTGACAAATTGCGCTTATGGCTGGCCCTGGCCCTGCTGCCGCTGGCGCTGGCCGCGTGTAACCTGGGGAATGTGCCGGAGACAGCCGAGCCGCTGCTGCCCACCAGCAGCCCGCTGCCGGCGGCCGGCAAACCACTGATTACCATTATTTCGCCCCAGGATGGCGATGAATTTACCGTGAATGAGCAAATTCTGGTCAGCGTGGCCGCCACCGACAGCAGCGGCGTGACCGGGGTACAGCTCGTGGTGAATGGCGCGGTGGTCAAGCGGGTGGCCCCGGCCAACCCGGCCGGCGAAACCCGCTACGCCGCCGCGCTGGATTACACCCCCCGCGCGGCCGGCGAAGTGAATATGCAGGTGATCGCCTTCCGGGGCGATATCGCCAGCGACCCGGCCGCGCTGCGCCTGACCATCGTCAGCGCCCCGACCAGCCCCAACCCCAATCCTAACCCTAACCCCGGCGGCGGGGGCAGCGGCAGCAGCGGCAGCATCAATATTCCCAACGATGGCGTATGCCGCGCCCTGACGAACCTCAATTTGAACTTCCGCAGCCAGCCGAACACCTCCAGCAGCGTCATCACCGTGCTCCCCGGCGGCACGCTGGCCCCGGTGGTGGGGCGGCTGGGCGATAATTCGTGGTGGCAAATCAGCTTCAACAACCAAAATGGCTGGGTGAGCGCCGGCTTTACCACGCTCTCCGGCAACTGCGCCGGCGTGCCGGTCATTTCGCTGGCCACTGCCACGCCCATCGCCAGCGCCACCACCCCGCCCACGCTCACGCCGGTACGCACCCCCACGCCCACCGTCACTCCGGTACCGGCCCTGCCGGATCTGCTGGTGACGAGCATCGGCGGCAGCCAGGCCGTGCGCCTGAACGGGAGCAGCGTCACCATCACCTATGCCATCAATATCACCAATATGGGCCAGGGGCCGGCCGGCGCGTTCACCGTCAACCTGAGCAACAATGGCACCCTGACCGACACCTTTAATGTCTCCGGGCTGGATCGTGGCCAGAGTATCTCCCTCACCCGCGACCTTACCTGGACGACGGCCGGCACCTTTAACCTGCGCGTGGATGTCGATCCTGACAGCCGCGTGGCGGAAGTCAGCGACGTGAACAACCGTGGCGATCTCACCGTCACCGTGAGCAATTAAGCTGTTCGGCAGGCGCAGCCCCCCGCTGTGCCTGCCGGGCAAAACCCCGCAGAAAAGGTGTGCCACGCCGGTGGAAGATGGGTACAATGGAAGCAGCATATTTGAAACAGGGTCGCTGCCACCGGGAGTAACAGGGTGTTCATCGTCACACGGGTGCTGGTTCTCACGCAAAATGTGGCTTATGCCATGCAAATTGCCCAGGCGCTGGAGCAGCCCGGTGCCTTCCGCGTTACCCTGCTCTCCTCGGTCGAGCATCTGCTCAACCATCTGCGGGCGCAGCCCCAGGATGTGCTGCTGCTGGACATTAACCTCACCGACCAGCGCACGGCGGCCGTGGTCGCCCAGGTCTACGACATCCAGCCCGATCTGGCCATCATCGCGCTGCCAGATAATGACCTCAGCCGGCGGCTGTATATTGAGCTGCGGCTGCATGGCATCATTGATTATAGCTGGACGGCCCGCAAACTGGCCCCGCTGCTGAAAGAAGCCCGGCAGCGTGTGTACGAAGCACAGCCCGGTACCGCCCGGATGCGGGCCGTCAGCGATGATGAACCCACCGGCCGCGCTGCCGCCGTGCGCCCGCAGCCCGCGCCTTCCCCGGCCGATGATACGCCCCCGGTGGAAGTGATTCTCCAGGATACCGCGGGCAGCACCCGCCTGCAGGTGCCGGGGGATGTGCCCCCGCCGGAAGAAATTTTCGAGGATGCCGATGCCGCCGTGAGCATCTTCCAGAAGCTGGCCGCCGAAGAACCACCGCTGCCCGCCTTTGAGGAGAGTGCCACCCTGCGCGACCTGCGCCAGGGGATGCTGGAAAGCAACGCCATCAGCCGGATGATGACGGCATTTAACGATGAGGCCACGCAGCCCATCGCACCGCCGCCCGCCGCCACGCCGGACGAGGCCGAAGACTCCGGGGCGATCCCGGCGGCCGTCATCCTGGCCAATGCCACCGACGATTCCACCCCGCTGGACAGCTTCTCGCTGGATGAATTTTTGTCCCGCATTCAGGATCAGATGTTGGCCGGCGGCCAGCGCCTGCAGCCGCTGCCCTCGTGGGTGGAGGAGAGCGAGCGCTACGTCCGCGAGCCAGATTTTTTGCCGGACGATTTTGCCCTGGCACCTTCGCAGCCGCTGGAATACACTGCCCCGGCCACCACGCCCTCGCCGGGGCAGTTCCTGCCGGCAGATGCCGCCGCGCTGGAAACGGAACGCAGCCAGCCGCTGCCCCACTCGCACCCGTCCACCGCCGGCGCAGATGATGCCCCGCCGCCGGCCGTGCCGCCGGTGCTGCTGCCCATCACGCCGGAACCCGCCCCGCCGGAAATTGACCTGCTGCCGGAACTGCCCGACAGTGAAGCCCTGGAGCTGACGGCCGGCACGTCCGGCGGGGTGGCTGCCGCGCCGCCCCGCCCGCAGTACATCCAGATGGCCCCGGAAGATGAAGCCGTGGCCCGCCTGGCGCTCACGCTCACCCAGGTGTCGCTGGAACTGACCGCCGAAGCCTGCGTGCTGGCCCGCGACAGCCAGATCATCGCCTATGCCGGGGCGCTGCCGCTGGAAGACATTGAAGAAATTCGCCAGACCATCGCCGGTGACTGGGAAGCCGCTCCGGCGCAGGGGCGCATCCGCTTCATCACCCTCCAGGGCAGCGGGCAGGATTACATGCTCTATTCCCGCGGGGTTGATGGCGGTTTTGCCCTGTCGATGATCTTCTCCGGCACGCAGCAGCTTCACCGCATCCGCCGCCAGGGCCGCCGGCTGGCCGACGCGCTGGCCGCGGTGCAGGAAGCCGCAGCCCCGGCCGCCGAAGCCGTGCCCGCCGCCGAAACCGCCCCGGCCATGCCGGACGAACCGGCCGAAACAGGCCCGCTGGAACCGCTGACCTTCCTGTGGCTGGTGCGTGACCCCCATTTTACCCTCGCCGCCGGCACCCGCCAGGCCGTGTACCACGGGCTGAACGACCGGCTAACCCGCCTGGGCTGGCAGCTTTACAGCCTCAGCGTGGAGGAAGATCACATCACCCTCTTTGCCGATGTGCCCGCGCTGAAATCGCCCAGGGAGCGCCTCCAGCAGCTCATGGAGCGCTCCGCCGACCTGGTGTGCCGGCAGCACCCGGAACAGGATGCCGCGCAGCTATGGGCCCCGTCTTACCTGCTGCTGGCACCGGGGCGGGCGCTGCGCCCGGAAGAAATTCAGGATTTTCTCTATTTCGCCGGCCAATCCTGAAGGCCGGCAGCCACGGCTGTTTTGTGCTATAATCGCCCAAATGTTCTTGCGCCTGTGTGACGGGAATAGCCCATGACAGCCTCTGCGCGTCCGGTATTGTATTTGATTGATGGCCACGCTGTCGCTTACCGGCAGTTTTACGCCATGCAAAATGTCGCCCGGCGCGGCGGGGTGATGTCCACCCGGGCCGGCGAACCCACCGGGGCGGTGCTGCGTTTCGCCACCATTCTGATGGACCTGGTGGAACAGGAACACAGCACCGCCCATTACCTGGCCGTCACCTTTGACCGCGGCCTCAGCGGGCGCGAAGCGCTCTACCCGGCCTATAAGAACAATCGCGCTGACATGCCCGCTGACCTGGTGACGCAGATGAAGCGCATTCAGCAGGTGACGGAGGCGTTCAATATTCCGGTGCTGGCGCTGGAGGGCTGCGAAGCCGACGATGTGATGGGCACCATTGCGCCCCAGGCCCAGGCGGCCGGGCTGGATGTGCATATCATCACCGGCGACCGCGACATCCTGCAACTGCTGACCCCCCATGTGCGCGTGCAGCTACCACAGCGCGGCGATGATGACCTGGTGTTTGATGAAGCCACCTTCCGCGGCCGCTACGACGGGCTGGAACCGCGCCAGCTTGTGGATTTAAAAGCGCTGATGGGCGACAGTTCCGACAACATCCCCGGCGTAAAAGGCATCGGCGAGAAGACCGCCACCGGCCTGCTGCAACAGTACGGCACGCTGGACAACATTTATGCCCATCTGGGTGACATCAAAGAAGCCCTGCGCCAGAAATTGATCGATGGGCAGGAGGCGGCCTACCTCAGCCGCACACTGGCGCAGATTAAGCAGGATTTACCCCTCACGCTCGACCTGAACGCCTGCCGCGCCCGCGATTTTAACGCGCAAACCGTGGATACCCTGTTCGCGGAACTGGATTTTCGCTCCCTGCGCGACCGCCTGGGCCGGCTGAAACATACCGCCCCGGCGCAAACACCGGATGCCAGCCCCCTCACCGCCGCCGATTTCGTCCAGACGGTCATCGTGCGTGATGCGGCCGGGCTGGCCGCGCTGGTGCAAACGCTGAACGCCGCCACGGCCATCGTGTGGGATGTGGAAACCACCGGTCTCGACCAGATGGCGGCCGATCTGGTGGGCATCGCGCTGGCAGTGGATGGCCTCACCGGTTACTATATCCCGGTGGGGCACACCGGCGCAGGCAGCGGCACCATGTTCGCCGACCCCGCGCCCGATCAACTGCCGCTGGCCACCGTCATCGAAGCCCTGCGCCCGCCGCTGACCAGCCCGCACATCGCCAAAATTGCCCACAACGCCAGTTTTGACCTGGTGATCCTGCGGCGCTACGGCCTTGATGTCACGCCGGTGGTGTTCGACAGCATGATTGCCGAATGGGTGTGCGATCCCCTCAGCCGCTTTCTGGGGTTAAAGAATCTGGTACGCCGGCAGTTCAACCTCACCATGACCGATATTGAAGCGTTGATTGGCAAAGGGGCGAAGCAAAAATCCATGGCGGTGGTGCCGGTGGAAGACGCAGCCCCCTATGCTGCCGCCGATGCCGCCCTCACCTGCCAGCTTTATCTGGCCAGCCCCACGCCACCGCTGCGCCTGCAACCCGGCGAAAACGCGCTGCGGGCCACCCTGGCCGCCACCGATACCCAGAACATCTTCGGCACGCTGGAAATGCCGCTGATCCCGGTGATTGCGGATATGGAGCAGGCCGGTGTGCTGCTCGACCTGCCCTACCTGGCGCAGATGAGCCAGGTGATGGAGCGCGACCTGCGCGGGCTGGAAGAACGCATCTACCAGCTCGCCGGGCAGTCCTTCAACATCAACAGCCCCAAACAGTTGAATGAGGTGCTGTTTGAAAAGCTCAAACTGTCCGTGCAGGGCCTCAAAAAAACCACCCAGGGCTATTCGGTGGATGTGAACACGCTGGATGCCCTGCACGACGCGCACCCGGTGATCCCGGTGATCCTGGATTACCGCGAACTGGCCAAGCTGAAAAGCACCTATGTCGATGCGCTGCCGGCGCTGGTGAACCCGCGCACCGGGCGCGTGCACACCCGCTACAACCAGACCGGCACCAGCACCGGGCGCTTTAGCAGCAGCAATCCTAACCTGCAAAATATCCCCATCCGCACCGCCAGCGGCCGGGCCATTCGCCGGGCCTTCATCGCGCCGCCGGGGCAGGTGCTGCTGGCGGTGGATTACAGCCAGATCGAACTGCGGGTGATGGCCCACCTCAGCCAGGATGCCACCCTGCTGGCCGCCTTCCGCCGCGGGCAGGATATTCACCGGGCCACCGCCGCCGCCGTCTTCGGCATCGACCCGGAAGCCGTCACCGATGAGCAGCGCGGCTTTGCCAAGCGGGTTAACTTCGGGCTGATGTACGGCATGGGCGCGTTCCGCCTGGCGCGGGACAGCGAACTGACGCTGGCCGAGGCCGATCAATTCATCAAAACCTATTTCCAGCAAATGCCGGGGGTGGAGCGCTACATCAAAGAGACGGAAGACCGCGCCCGCAGCCTGGGCTATGTCGAAACGCTGCTGGGACGGCGGCGCTACTTCCCGCAGTTGCAGCAGGGCCAGCTCAACAGCCAGGCCGCCCAGGCAGAATTACGCGCCGCCATCAATATGCCGGTGCAGGGCACCGCTGCGGACATCCTGAAGCGGGCCATGCTCAACCTGCACGCCGCGCTGCGGGCCGGCGGCGAACCGGCCCGCATGATCCTTCAGGTGCATGATGAACTGGTGCTGGAAGTGCCGGAAGACCACCTGGAGCGCATCAGCCGCCTGGTGGTCGACATCATGGAGCAGGCGTATACGCTGGATGCCGCCCTGGTGGCCAATGCCGAAAGCGGGCCCAACTGGCTGGAGATGACGCGCGTCGGCTGAGGGGGCGTGTTTCGCAACGCGCCAGGTTGTGTTAAACTGGTAACAGTACCACCCTGGTCTTCTTTGCCTGCATAGAAAGTTCAAGAACTTCCATGAAACATTTTCTGGAACTGGCTTCATGGTCATCGGCCGAGATTCATCACCTGCTGAAGCTGGCGGTTCATCTCAAATTTGAATGGCAGTCGGGCGGCAATCGCCCGGTATTGCAGCGCAAAATCCTGGGCATGATCTTCCAGAAGCCCTCCCTGCGGACGCGCGTGTCTTTTGAAGTAGCGATGAAGCACCTGGGAGGCGATGCCATCATGCTGGGGCCGCAGGAAATTGGCCTGGGCCAGCGCGAGAGCATCGCCGATGTGGCGCGGGTGCTGTCCAGCTATGTGCAGGGCATCATGGCGCGGGTGTTTGACCAGGCGCATGTGGAAGAACTGGCGCAGTATTCGCGGGTGCCGGTCATCAACGGCCTCAGCGATGCTTTTCACCCCTGCCAGGCCATGGCCGATATGCTGACGATTTATGAGAATTTTGGCCGGCTGGAAGGCCTGAAGCTGGCCTACGTGGGCGATGGCAACAATGTCGCCGCCTCGCTGCTGGAAGCCGCCGCCCACTTCGGCATGGCTTTTGCCATCGCCACGCCGGAAGGCTACGAACTGCCGGAAGCCACCCGCCAGCACACCGCCGGGCTGATTCAGCGCAGCGGCATTCCGGTGATGATGACCACCCACCCGCAGCAGGCGGTGGAACAGGCGCACGTCATCTACACCGATACCTGGGTGAGCATGGGGCAGGAAAAAGAAGCCGCCGACCGCCGACCGCTGTTTCAGCCGTATCAGGTCAATGCCGCTTTGCTGCGCCATGCCCGGGCTGATCATGTGGTCATGCACTGCCTGCCCGCTCACCGGGGCGAAGAAATTACCGACGATGTGGCCGATGGCCGGCATTCCGTCATCTTTCAGCAGGCGGAAAATCGGCTTCATGCCCAGAAAGCCATCCTCGTTCACCTGTTAGCATAGCAGCAGTTTACACGGGTTAACCTATGCCGGATGCCAGAGATTTTCAAAAATTCATGGAAGATGGGCACAACGCCGCTTTTGAAGAACGCTGGCGCGATGCCATCGAGTCATATTCACGGGCCATTCAGGTGCAGCCAGAAGACCCGGATGCCCACCTGAACCTGGCCATGGTGCTGTTGAACAGCAGCCAGCTTGACCGGGCGCTGCGGGCCTATCGCAAAGCCAGCAGCCTGGCCCCGGAAGACCCGGTGCCGCTGGAGGGCATCGCCGATGCGCTGGAGCGCATGGGGCAGCTTAAAGAAGCGGCACAGCAGTACGTGAAAGTGGCCGAAGCCTACCTGGCCCAGAAAGACTGGGATAAGGCCATCGGCAACTGGGAACGTGCCACGCAGCTTACGCCGGGGCTGGTGGGGGTTCATGCCCGCCTGGCGCAGGCCTACGAGCGCCTGGGCTACAACAAAAAGGCCGTCTACGAATACTTAACCCTGGCCTACAATTTCTGGCGGCTGAAGCAGGTCGATAAAGCCATGCAGGTGGTGGACCGGGCGCTGCGGCTGGATAAAAACAACATTGATGCGCTGAATATGCTCCAGGCGCTCAAAACCGGCAGCGACGACATCAAGCCGCCGCCCGGCCTCCGTGAAGGCGGCCGCCCCAAAACCGGCGAACTGCCCGCGCCCGAAGCCGCCGCCCCGCCCGCCGCCAGCGATGATCCGCTGGGGCCCCTGGGCGAAGCCCTCACCGAAGCGCTGGAGATGCTGGCCGCCTTTGTGGTGGAAAGCGGCCTCAGCGATTTCATCATCCCGGCCATGCAGGGCATGGAATACCAGCGGCAGAGCCTGCACAAACAGGCCGCCGATGCCTACCGCCAGGCGGATAAAGATGGCCTTAAACACCCGTCGCTGAAGATGAACCTGGGCGGGCTGCTGGTGCTGACGGAGCAGTGGCCGGAGGCGGTGCGGCACCTGGGCGAGGCCATCACCCATCCGCGCCTGTCCGCCGGGGCCCTGCACGCGCTGGGGCAGTCCTATTTTAAACTGGGCGATCAGCGGAATGCCGCCAAATACCTGGTGCGCTGTTTGCAGGCGGTGGATGCCAGCCAGACCACCGATACGCTGGAAGTGAACGAAATGATGGAATTCTATGATCGCCTGACGACGATCATGGAGGGCAGCAGCGCCGAAAAGCTGAGCGCCAGCAATGAGCGCTCGCTCAACCTGCTGAGCGGCCGCGACTGGAAAAACCGCGTGGCCGAAACCCGCCGCCAGATGATGGAAACCAGCGGCAGCGATGATAAAACCCTCAGCGAAACCTGGGCCGCCAAAGGCAGCGACTCGCTGGCGGAATCGGTGTCGTTCATTGATCGCTACATCCGCCAGGGGCTGTATACTCTGGCCATGGACGAATGCCAGCGGGCCATCGAAAAATCGCCCTTCTACCTGCCTGTGCATGTCCGCATGGCCGAAATTCTGATGAAAGAAGGGCGCATCCGCCAGGCCATCAACAAATACAACATGGTGGCCAAAGCCTACCTGGTGCGTGAAGAAAATGACCGCGCCGCCGCCATCCTGGGCACCGTGCTGGATATGGCTCCGCTGGATGTGGAAGTCCGCATGAACCTGATCCAGCTTCTGGAAGGCGAAAACCGGCTGGAAGAAGCGCTCGACCAGTATATCGACCTGGCGAACACTTACCAGCAGCTCGGCGATTTTGACCGCTGCAACCAGACCTTCGCCGCAGCCGAGCGCATGGCCCGGCGCATCAACGCGCCGTCCAGCAAGCTGGTGCAAATTAAGCACAGCCTGGCAGAATTGAACCAGATGCGGCTGAACACGCGCCAGGCGCAAAAAATCTTTGAAGAAATCCTGGAACTGGACAGCAGCGACGAAAAAGCCCTGCGCGGCCTCACCGATATTTACTACACTCAGGGCAACCAGGTGGAGGCCGTCAAACGGCTGGATACGCTGCTGGGGATTTATGCCCGCAAAGGCATGGTGAACAAAATTCGCTCCATGCTGGAAGAACTCGTCCGCAATATGCCGGCCGATACCGCCCTGCGCTCTCGCCTGGCGCAAATTTACCGCAAGCTGAACATGGTCAAAGAAGCGATCGAACAACTGGATGCCCTGGGCGAACTGCAACTGGATGCCGGGCTGAACAAAGAAGCCGCGGCCACCATCCGGCAAATTATCTCGCTCAAGCCCGACCGCATCGAAGATTATAAAAAGCTGCTGGCCCAGCTAAACGGCTGAGGCCGGCCCACCCATACCGGCGTACCACGGCCGGCGCAGCCTGTGCCGGCCGCATCTTGAGGGGTGCTGTGCAGGAATTTTTGTGGATTCTCTCCAGCCTGTCGGCCAATGATGTCCTGGATATTGTCATCGTCGCCCTGCTGTTCTTCAGCCTCACGTTTCTATTCCGGGGCACGCAGGCGGTGGCGCTGTTCCGGGGCATGATGATTATCCTGGCCGGGCTGGTGCTGCTGGCGGGGGTGTTTCAATTTCAGGCCCTGGGCTGGCTGCTGGGCAACGCCGTTTTGCTGCTGGCGCTGGCCATTCCGGTCATCTTCCAGCCCGAGATTCGGCGGGCTTTGGAGCAGGTGGGGCGCGGCAGTTTGCGCTTCAGCCGGGCCTCGCCGGATCATGTGCGCCAGCGGGTGATCGACGAGACCTGCCGCGCGGCCGAAAAACTGGCCGAGCGCCGGCACGGGGCGCTCATCGTCCTCCAGCGCCACAGCAGCCTGGACGAATTCATCCGCACCGGCATTCGGCTGGAGAGCGCCTATTCCGCCGAACTGCTGCTGACGATCTTTTGGCCCAAAACGGAACTGCACGATGGGGCCGTCATCACCGACAGCGCCGGGCGCATCGCCTCGGCGGCGGCGGTGCTGCCCCTCACCGCCAGCCGCAACCTGCCCCACCCCAAAATGGGCACGCGCCACCGGGCCGCCCTGGGCATCAGCGAGGTGAGTGATGCCGTGTGCGTGGTGGTCTCGGAAGAAACCGGCAAAATCGCCGTCACCAGCGGCGGGCGCATGGTCTCGCGGCTGGACGTAGACCGGCTGCGTACCATCCTGACGGCCTTTTACGGCCCCAAAGCCACCCCGCGCGAAGGGCTGCCGGCCCGGCTTCAGCGCTGGTGGCGGCTGCTCGCCCCCGCCCGCCACACTGAGCCATCCTGAAGGGGCGGGTATGTCGCGGCGATCCGGCAGGCTGCTGCTGCAAAATAGCGTCTGGTTCGGCATTTCGCTGGTGCTGGCCTTTGTCGTCTGGTTTGCTGCCACCATTCAGGCCGATCCGATCCAGCAAACGATTTTTCGCGCCATTCCCATCACCATCGCCGCGGATAGCGATTACGTCATCACCAACACCCCCACCGAGACGGCGCTGGTGAATGTGCGGGCGCAGCGCTCGGTGCTGGCGGCCCTCACCCGTGACGACATCACCCTGACGGCCGATGTACAGGGGCGCAGCGCCGGCACCCACATCGTCCCGCTGACGGTGCGGGTGAATCGCCCCGGTATCATCACCACCGATACGCAGCCCACGCAGATCACCATCACGCTGGAACGGCTGGAAGCGGTGCGGAAGCCGGTGGTGCTGCGGGTGATCGAACCGCCGCCGGCCGATTTCGCCTATGACCAGCCGCAGACCAATGTTTTTCAGGCGGAAGTCCGCGGAGCCTCCGGCCAGGTGGGCCCCGTGGTCGAAGTGCGCGGCGACCTCATCCTGGGCGACCAGCGCAACCCGCTGACGGCGGATATTCCGCTGGTGGCGGTGGATGCCGCCGGCCAGCCGGTGCGCGCAGTGACCATCGTGCCGGCGGTGGTGCCGGCCAGCGTGAACATCTATGCCCGCCCGGATGTGCGCCAGGTGACGGTGCGCCCCGGCATTCTGTTCGATACGCTGCCGGAAGGCTATGTTTTTGAGAGCATCCGCATTGATCCCCAGGTGGTGTATCTCACCGGGTCGCCGGAAGCGCTCAACCGCCTGGGCAGCACCGTCAGCACCACGCCCATTGATCTCAGCGGGCGCACCGGGCGCTTTGAAGTGACCGTGCCGCTGGAGCTGCCGGCGGATACGCTGCTGCTGAGCAGCGATAATCAAATTCGGGTGCAGGTGGGCATCATCGCGCTGGTGACGGCCCGCCAGTACGACAATATCCCGGTAACGCTCATCGGCGCAAGCCCGGAGATGCAGGTGACGCTGAACCCGCCGCGGCTGGATGTGGTGCTGAACGCGCCGCTGGCGGTGCTGGACGGCATCAACGCGGAAGATATTCAGGCGGTGGTGGATGTGAACGGGCTGCTGGAAGGCAATTTTGAACGCCCGCCGCGCATCCTCATTCAGCAGGGGCAGGTCATCGTCAACAGCATTCAAACGCTGCCGCGCACAGTGACGCTGACGATCACACGGGGCACGCCAGCGCCAGAACCAACGCCGCCGCCTGCCCGCCCGCCCCTTCCTGTGCTATCATCCTCCGTTCGTTACGAGTGAACTGAGAAGACGCTATGACCTACAAACCCGTCGTCGCCCTGGTGGGGCGGCCCAACGTGGGCAAAAGTACCCTGTTCAACCGGCTGGTGGGCGAGCGCCTGGCCGTCACCCATGAAATTCCCGGCACCACCCGCGACCGGCTTCAGGCCGAGGCGAACTGGAACGGACTGACGTTTCATGTGGTGGATACCGGCGGCATCGAAATTTATGAGCCGAAAGGCTCCCGCGATACGGCCCCGCTGGCCGAAGGCAGCGCCGAATTCGTGCCGCAGATTAAAGCGCAGGCGCTGACGGCCGTGCAGGATGCCGATGCCATCATCCTGGTGGTGGATATTGAGCACGGCATCACCGCCGCCGATGAAACCATCGCCGAAATTTTGCGCCGCACCAGCAAGGCGGTGGTGGTGGCCGCCAACAAGGCCGACGACATCAAAGATGACCAGGACGCTTTTGAATTTTATGGCCTGGGCCTGGGCGAGGTGTTCGCCGTCAGTGCCATTCACGGTGGCGGCGTGGGCGATATGCTGGATGCGGTGGTCACTGCTCTGCGCGAACAGGGCGGCGCGGGCGATGAAGATGCGGACGACAATCACCTGAAGATCGCCATTGTGGGCCGCCCCAATGCCGGCAAAAGCACCCTGCTGAACAAGCTCATCGGGGAAGACCGCGTGATCGTCAGCCCCATTGCCGGCACCACCCGCGATGCCATCGACACGAATATTCAATGGCACGGTGAAACCATCACCCTCATTGATACCGCTGGCATTCGGCGGCGCGGCCGCATTGAGCCGGGTGTGGAGCAGTTCAGCGTCATCCGGGCGCTGAAAGCCATTGAACGCTGTGATGTGGCGCTGCTGGTGATCGACGCGACCGAAGGTGTCACCGACCAGGATGAACACATCGCCGGCTATGTGATGGAAGCCTATCGCAGCCTGGTGATTGTGGTCAACAAGTGGGACGCGCTGGCCAAAGACAGCTACACCATGAACACGTTCCTGGCCAGCGTGCGGGAACGGCTGCATTTTGTGCCGTTTGCGCCGGTGATCTTCATCAGCGCCCTGGAGGGCCAGCGCATTCATGAGGTGCTGGCCACCGCCAACCGCGTTTACGAAAATCGGTTTACGCGCATCCCCACGTCTGAATTGAACCAGATTATCCGCGATGCCATGGAGCAGCACGCCCCGCCCACACGCGGCACGCGCCGGCTGAAGATTTTTTACGCCACCCAGGTACGCTCAGAGCCGCCCATTTTCCTGCTGCACATCAACGATAAGCGGCTGCTGCACTTTAGCTATGAGCGTTTTCTGGAGAACCGCATCCGTGAGCGTTATGCTTTTGAAGGCACACCGATCCGCATCAGCTTTCGGGAACGCCAGCAAAACGAGGAATAACCGCCGGCCGGCCGTGGCCGGGCCGTTCACGGTCGCGGTCACAGTCAGCCTTTGAGATCAATCAGTTCATAGGCCAGGGCCGGGCTTTTGCGGCCCTTCACCTTCAATTCACCCAGCATCCGGGCCTGCACCTGGTTCCCCAGCACTTTCACCACCGATTCATCGACCAGAATTTGCCCCGGCTGCGCCGATTCTTGCAGGCGGCGGGCCAGGTTCACCGTGTCGCCGATAGCCGTATAGTTGAGGGCGCGGCTGGTGCCGATGTAGCCCACCACGGCTTCGCCGGTATGCACGCCGATGCTGTAGGAAAGCTGGTAGCCGTGCTGCTGGTTCACTTCCTGGGCCGCCCGCATCAGCGCCAGGGCAGCATCCACCGCCCGATGCACATGATCCGGCTGCGCGGTGGGGGCATTGAAAATGGCCATCAGGCCATCGCCGAAGTATTTATCCAGCGTGCCTTCCCACCCCATAATCACCCCGGCCGCCAGATCGAGAAAATGATTGAGCGTTTCGATGACGCGCTCCGGCGACACACTTTCGCTCCAGGCGGTGTAACCGCGAATATCAGCAAACAGCACACTGACCACCTGGCGCTGGCCGCCGGGCTTCACATCCTCCGGGTTAGATACCACCCGGGCCACCACCTGCGGCGGCACAAAACGCTCAAATGAATCGCGCAGTTTATCTTTCGAGGTGCGGATGGCATCATAATTGCGCGAATTTTCGATGGCGATGGCGGCATAATCGGCAATGGCGCTGAGCATGGAGGTATCGTGGGTGGTGAAAGCCTCCACATTGCCGGTGAAGTTCAGCACCTCCAGCACCCCCAGGACGCGATCATGAATGACCAGCGGCACACAGGCCAGCGAGGAAGGTTTGCGGGCGTGCGGCGTGCGGCTGAGCTGTTCCGCGCCCACCGTCAGCGGCTGCCGCGTCTTGATGACGTGCTGCACAAAGGCATCGCTCACTTCAAAATCGGCCGCTTTGGCCTGGGTCACGCGGGGGGGCTTATGCGCCCGGCAGATGAGGCGGTCATTTTCCATCAAGCACAGCAGCACTTCTTCGGCGCGGGCCACGTGCGCTGTCGCCTGCACGATGTTGGGCAGCAGGCGCGTCAGATCCATGATGGAGGTGACGCTTTTCCCCACATTGTACAGGATATTCAGTTCGTTCAGGCGGCGTTGCAGCTCGCGGTTGGCCTGCAAAACGCGCTCGGTGAGGGCTTCTTTTTCCCGGCGCAGGCGCGTTTCGGACAGGCTGCGTTCAATCGATTCCAGCATTTCTTCCGGGTAGTAGGGCTTTTTGATGTAATCCTTCACCCCCATCCGGTACACTTCAACGGCGATTTCCTCCGACCCGTGAAAGGTCATCAGCACCACCGGGATATCGAGATTGTGCGCTTCGAGCTGTTCCAGCACCTGGGTGCCTTTCATGCGCGGCATTTCCAGGTCCAGCAGGATCAAATCCGGCTTGTGTTTAAGCGCAAGCTGAAGCCCTTCCAGCCCATCACGGGCCGTCAGGTATTTGTAACCGTTGGGTTCAAGCACGTATTCGACGATGAAGTCGCGGTTATCTTTGCCATCATCGACGATCAGCACCGTTTCTTCTGCCACAGATTTATCCCTGGAGTGCCGCTATTTATCTTAATCTATGCATGAGTATAATGGATACGCAGCATTTTCGCACGGGGACATACCACCCGCCGGCAGAAAGCATCCTGTCTTGTCGCTGCGGCCGGGCAGGTCTATAATCGCCGGCGGCATGAGGGCGCTGCCGCTGGCCCGCCCCCGCCCGACATCGCCCGGCCGGCGCTTCGGGGTCGCCGGTGGCACGGCGGCCGAGCGCCCGCCAGACCACGCTGAGTTACTGGCCCCCGCAGCGGGCAGGATGGATAACACTGAGCATGATCGCGTCTTTCATACGTGCGCTGCGCGGGGCTTTCAACCGGCAGCAGCGGCCGGCGCTGCGCCTGCCCGGCTTCCCGGAAGAAGCGCTGCGGACGATCCTCTTTGTGCTGATGGTGGTCGCGCTGTTCGATATGACCATTCCGCGCTCGCTGGTGGACGGGCGCAGTATGCAGCCCACCTTTGTCGATGGCGACCGCCTGGTCATCAGCCGGCTGCATTACCTGGCCACCGCCCCCCGGCGCGGCGACCTGGTGGTGTTTAATTCGGTCAACCCGCGTGACCGGCCCGGCACCATGCTCATCAAACGCATCATCGGGCTGCCAGGGGAAACGATTGGTTTTCAGCAAACCCGCGTCACCATCAACGGCGTGGTGCTGGAGGAGCCGTACCTGGCTGAACCCTGCGAGGCCGCCCGCTGTGACGACAGCCAGACCTGGCAACTGGCCGCCGGACAATATTTCGTCATGGGCGATAATCGCAATCACAGCGAAGACTCGCGGCGTTTTGGCCCGGTGGGCTTTGACCATCTGGTTGGCACGGTGGTTTTACGTTATTTTCCCCTGCCCCGCGCAGGCCTCATCACAGGATACCCTTATGCATCTGGCACGCCGTAAAACGGAGCCCCGGCCGCTGTTGCAGCGCCGCTGGTTCCTGCGCGAACTGGTCGAAACGATACTTTTTGTGGCCGTGGTGTATGTGCTGGTGGAGATGGCCGCGCCGCGCTTTCTGGTGGAGGGGCCCAGTATGCAGCCCACCTTCCACAACGATCAGCGCCTCATCATCAGCCGCATTCATTACCTGGTGGGCCAGCCGCAGCGGGGCGATATTGTGGTCTTCAATTCGCCGCGGTCACGCCTGGGCGACCCGCCGCTCATTAAACGGGCCATCGGGCTGCCCGGCGATACCATTGAAGTGCGCCCGGAACAGCGCACGGAAAACGGCACGGAAATCACCATCGCGCATATTTACCTCAATGGCAAACTGCTGAACGAAACTTACATCAATGAGCGCAACTGCACCTCCAGTTGCCAGGCGCAAATCGTCACCCTGGGGCCGGAAGAATATTTTGTCATGGGGGATAATCGCAATCACAGCAACGACTCGCGGGCCTTCGGCACCGTGCGCCGTGACAGCATCATCGGTGAAGCGCTCATCCGCTACTGGCCGCCGGAGGACTGGGCCTACCTGGAACGCTTTCGTTTTAACGCTCCCTGATCCCGGCGCATTCTGTCATTTTGCTTTATACTGTGGGTATCGAATCATACACAGTCTGCACGGCTGACCATGACTCTTTTTGAAGTGCTGCTGGTGGCGATTTACAGCCTGTCCATGTCGGTGTCGGCCGGGCTGATGTTCTCCGTGCTGGTGACACCGGGCCGCGGGCGCATCAATATCATCTTCGCGCTGTTCTGCTTCAGCCTGATGTGCTGGAGTTTCGCCGGCTTCATCCGCACCCTGCCCGGCAGCATTGACCCGGAGCCAGGCACCGGCATCAAATTGATCGCCTCGTTCATGGTGTTTCACCTCATCAGTTATTTTGTCTTCATCGCCACGCTGCTCCACGACCGGCAGGAGGGCTGGCGCAGGAACGCGGCGGCGGGCACCGCGGTCGCACTGGTGGCGCTGTTCCTCATCTGGAGCGGCCAGGTCTTCCAGTTTGGGGCGGGCGATGGTTACAGCCTGCATCCGGCCGGGGTGCTGCTGGCGCTGCTGGCCGTCCTCAGCCTGGGCTATGCGCTGTATGGCCTGTACACCCGTGCCGACCAGCGGGCGGCCTGGCTGCGCGTACCGGCGCTGCTGATTTGGCTGGCCTATGCCACCGACCTGGCACCGGGGCTGCTGCCGCTGCCGTTGGACCTGGTGCTGAACTCGGTGGCGGCCATCTGGATGGGCGCGACGGTGCTGCGGCTGCGCGTGTTCAACCCGCTGCGCGACCTGAACCAGGAGCTGCAAGCCAGCAATCACAGCCTGCGCCGCGTTATTCAGGAACTGGAAGCCGAAAAACGCCGGGTGGACAGTTTGAACAATCAACTGGAAGTGGCCAACCGTTACCGCACCGAATTTATGGCCACCATGAGCCACGAACTGCGTACCCCGCTGAATTCCATCATCGGCTACAGCGAACTGCTGAGCAGCGGCATGTATGGCAGCCTCACCGCCGAACAGCAAAATCGGCTGGATCGCATTTATCGCAATGGCACCCACCTGGCCGAATTGATTAACGCCATTCTGGATTTAAACAATCTGGAAGCGGGCCGGCTGGACGTTAGCCGCAGCGCGGTGAATGTGATCGATATTGCCCGCACGGCGCTGAACGAAGTGGAACCCCGGGCCGTAGCCCGCGGGCTGCGGGTGGCGTATGATTTTCCGGCCGACCGGCTGCTGCTTCAGGGTGAGCCGCTGCGGCTGCACCAGATTTTCGCCAGCCTGCTGGATAACGCGGTGAAGTTCACACCGCAGGGCAGCATCCGCCTGAGACTGTCGCCCGCCCTGGTGCGGCACGGGGTCTGTGCCAGCTTCCCACTGCCCGCCACCGGCTGGCTGGAAGATGGTGCCTGGGTCATCATCCAGGTGATCGATACCGGCATTGGCATCGCCCCGGACGAACAGACCCGCATTTTTGAACGCTACATCCAGATTGATGCCACCGCCACCCGCGAATATGGTGGTGTGGGCCTGGGGCTGACCATCGCCCGGCGGCTGGTGGAGATGCATGGCGGGCGCATGTGGCTGAAGAGCAGCCCGGCGGCCGGCAGTACCTTTTTCGTGGCGCTGCCCGCCATCGCCGAAAGCGCCCCCGTTTAGTGCTACGCCATCTTTCAAAGTGTGCTACAATAGCGGGCGTGCTATTGACCAGACACATAACCATCCCACTGTTGGGTCATGGGGAATGCAAGGAGCACGCCAGTGGCAGAAGGACGCATTCTGGTGGTAGAAGACAATCGGGATAACATGACCCTGATTGTCGATGTTCTTACGTCGCTGGATTATGAGGTGTTGCAGGCTACCGATGGCGAACAGGGCGTGAAACTGGCCCTGCACGAAGTGCCCGATTTGATCCTGATGGATTTATCCCTGCCCCGCATGGATGGCTGGACGGCCACCCGCACCATCAAAGCCGAAAGCCGCCTCAGCCATATCCCCGTCATTGCCCTCACCGCCCATGCCATGGTGGGCGACCGGGAACGGGCCCTGGAAGCGGGTTGCGATGATTACATCTCCAAGCCGATCAATCTCCAGGAACTGGCCAGCAAACTCGCTATCCATATGACATAACGTTATTCGCGGCAGGTGATGAGGCAAGTGGCTTGAAAATCCTGGTGGTAGACGATAACCCTGATAATATTGAACTGGTCAAAGACATCCTGGCCATGGCCGGGCACTCCGTCTTACAGGCCCTGAACGGCACCAGCGCCCTGAACGTTGCCGGCGAGCAGCTCCCCGATCTCATTTTGCTGGATGTGAACATGCCCGGCATGACCGGCTTTGAAGTGGCGGCCAAATTAAAAGAAGCCCGGGCCACCGCCGGCATCCCCATCATCATGCTCACGGCCCAGTCCGATGTGGACAGCCGGGTGAAGGGGCTGGCAGTGGGCGCGGATGATTACCTCACCAAGCCCTTCAGCCCGCGAGAATTGATTGCGCGGGTGGAGCGCAGCCTGAAGACCAAAGAAACCACCGATACCCTGCGCGTGACCCAGGAGATGATCCGCAATACCTTTGAACGCTTCGTCGCCCCGCAAATCGTGGAGCAGCTTCTCAAAAATCCTGACCTGGTGAAGCCCGGCGGCAAGCTGCAACCGACGACGGTCATGTTCGCCGATCTTCAGGGCTTCACCAGCCTGTCAGAACGCACCGATCCCGAAGCACTGCTCCAGCTTCTCAACCGCTATCATTCGTTCATCGTCAAAATCATCCTGCAATACAACGGCACCATTGATAAGCTGATCGGCGATGGGGTGATGGCGCTGTACAACACCCCCATCGAACAGCCGGATCATATCGCGCGGGCGGTTAAATCCGCGCTGCACATCCAGGATGAGCTGTACTGGTTCCACCAGAAGCTGCCAGAACCCCACCGCATGAAGATCAACTTTGGCATTCACAGCGGGACGGTGGTGGTGGGCAATGTGGGCACCGAAAAGCTGATGAATTTCACCGCCGTCGGCGATACGGTCAATGTGGCGGCCCGGTTGCAGGGCATCGCCGATAACGGGCAAATTCTGGTCAGCCGGAGGGTGTATGAAGCCACCAGCGATTTCGTCTACGGGCGCTCCCTGGGTGTGTTCCAGGTGAAGGGCCGCGCCGAGCCGATTGAGACTTACGAAATTTCCAACACCCTGGCCTGAGCCACCCTCAGCGGGCCGGCTCTGCCACCACCCGCCGAAACGTGAGCGACACCCGCCGGCCACGGGGGATAACCACCCCCTGCCACACATCGCGCCGCCGGGCAGCGATGCCGTGCTGCCAGGCATAACGCGCCTCTCCGGTGAGCACCAGCAGGCTGCCGGGGGCCAGCCGCAGCGCCTGCTTTGCGCCATCCTCCAGCCGCACAAAATCCATCACGCAGGCCGCGCCCAGCGACAGCGACAGAATGGTCGCTTCAAAACAGGGTTCGCAATCCACATGCAGCGCGATGCCCTGCCCCGGCCAGTATTCATTCACAATCATCTGGTCAGCCGGCCAGGGGGCCAGGCCCGCCTGCTCAAAGCGCTGTGCCAGCGCCTGCGCCCAGGCGGGCAGCGGGCCCAGAAACATCTCCGGCGTAATCGTCCGGCGGCGATAATCGTACAGATAACCATAATGCTGCACCCGCCGCCGCAGCGTGTCCAGCCAGGGCTGCGCGTCCACCGCCGCCAGCAGCGCGGCCTGTTCCGCCGGGGTCACAAAATCCGCCACATAGTGCAAACCAGGGATCACCGCCGTCATCAGCGCACCTCTTTAGAATATTTGTTCTCATTATAACACACCACCGGCAAAAAAAGAGAGCCATCTGCTGGCTCTCTGCTGCTCCGCTGTGGTGCCGGGCAGGTTAGCTGTCCAGCGTGCGCGGCGGCAAATCCAGCGGCAGCGCGGCCGGGCGCTCGCAGGTGGTTTGCAGGGTGATGTGCCGGCCGCTGTACGACGATTCGGCCGCCGCCGTCATGATCTCCAGCACATGCAGCGCCAGCGCCCCGCTGGCCCGGTGCGGCCGGCCGCTGACGATGCCATACGCCAGATCAGCCACGCCGATACCCCGGGCCCATGTGGCCGGATACCGCAGCGGCTGCGGCTGCGCTGCGCCATCGCCGGTCAGCAGCAGCACGTCCGGCCGATACCCGTTGGGGTCGGGCAGGTTCAGCGTGCCGGCGCTGCCGTACAATTCCATCTGCGGCAGGCGGTGCCCGCCGGGAATATCGAAACTCATGATAAGTGTCGCAATGACACCACTGGCAAATTCCAGCGTGGTGGCGTAATGCGTGGGCACCTTCACGGCGATCATATGGCCATCCTGCGCCTGGCGCTGCGGGAAAGCCGCCCCCACCGCCCCGCTAACGCGCTGCACCGGCCCCAGCAAATTCACCAGGCAGGTGACGTAGTAGGGGCCCATATCCAGCATGGGGCCGCCGCCCGGCTGATAGTAAAAATCCGGCGCGGGGTGCCAGCTTTCATGCCCGCCACCCACCATAAAGCCGGTCGCGGCCACCGGCGTACCGATGCGCCCCTCATCCAGCAGTTTACGGCTGGTCTGGTGTTCGGCGAACAGGAACGTATCCGGCGCACAGCCCACGCGCACCCCGGCCGCCGCGGCCGCCTGCATGATGCGCTGCCCGTCCGCGAAAGTGATGGCCAGCGGCTTTTCCGAATAGACGTGTTTGCCGGCGGCGATGGCCCGCAGGCTGATGTCCGCATGGGCGGCCGGAATCGTGAGATTGACGATGATCTCGATGGCCGGATCGGCCAGCAGTTCCGCGACGGTCAGCGCCTGCAGGCCGTTTTCGGCGGCCACCGCGGCCGCCCGCGCCATGTTCAGGTCGGCGCAGGCGGTCAGATCGAGAATGTCAAAGGCGCGGCAGCCCTTCAGGTACGCCGGGCTGATGTTGCCCACACCAATCAAGCCGACTTTAACGCGCCTGTCCATCCACCAGCCCTTTAAGATAGCGATAGCTCGTTTCGACCGCCGTCAGCATATCGGTCGCGCACTCATCCAGTTCCACCACCAGCGCCGCGGCGCGGCTGGCGGCGACGATGGGCGCAAAATCCATCACGCCTTCGCCCAGGGCCAGCATGGGCCGGCCGCGCACCGCCGGGCCATCTTTGATGTGCAGCAGTTGGGCCCGGTCGCCGAAGCGCTCCAGCATGGCGACGACATCCTGCCCGGCCGTTTTCACCCAGTAGGTGTCTATTTCAAACAGCACCGTGGGCGCGACGTGTTCCAGCAGGTACAGCAGCGGCAGCGTGCCATCGGCCAGCGGCAAAAACTCAAAATCGTGATTGTGGTACATCAGCCGCAGCCCGTGGCGGCGGGCGCTGGCATCCGCTTCATTCAGCAGGTCTACCACGCGCTGCACACCGGCCAGCGATTGATAATACTCCTCCGGCGGCAGCCACGGGCAAATCGCCAGGTCGGTGCCCAGAATGCCCAGCGTCTCAACGACGCGGGCCGCGTCGTCGCCCAGGGGCAGCGGGCTGTGCGCCCCGATGACCTTCAGGCCCAGGCTGCGGAACAGGGCCGCCGCGCTCTGTGGCGACTCGCCGAACATGCCGGCCGTTTCCACGCCCTCATAGCCCATCGCCGCGATTTTACGAATGGTGCCCTCAAAATCCTGCGCCAGCGCGTCGCGCACGGTGTACAGTTGCAGACCAATCATGGGTATCTCCCCCGTAGCATTATGATGGATGGCAAAAAGTTGCAGCAGGCGGCGGGCCGCCGGGCTGCCCCGGTCAATCCGCCGGCAGGGTTAAAGGACGACTTCGCGGCCGCTTGCCTGGCTGCGATACACCGCATCCAGGATCGTTTGTACCTGGAGCGAATGCTCGGCCGGGACGGGCGACGGCGCACCCTCAATGATGGCGCGAGCGAACTCGATGCATTCCTGGGCGTGCGGCGGGCGCACGTTCTCAGTCCGTTTGAGGGCCCGGTTATAGTGCTGCTGCGTGGCGTTGCTGGTTTCGTAGAATTCGCATTTGGGCCAGTGGCTGCCCGCCTTTGTGCCATACAGCCACATTTGCATATCTTCCACCGGCGTATCGTGGTGCAGCAGCCAGCTCACCTCCAGGATGAGCGTTGCGCCATTCTCAAAGCGGACGAAAGCGGAGGCAAATTCTTCCACATCCATCTGCGGCGGAATCGGGCCGCCCCAGATGCTGAACGCGCCGGGGAGCTTCGCCAGCGTGGTGCGCGAAATGCCGGTGACGGTGGCGGGCGGCGGGTTGCCCATGAACCAGAGCGTTAAATCCAGAATATGCACGCCAATATCAATGCAGGCCCCGCCGCCGCTCTGGGATTTGAGGATGAAGCCGGGGCGCGTGGGCGCGGCCGCCCGGCGCAGCATCCAGCTTCGCGCGTGGTACACATCGCCCAGGGCCCCGCTGTCGATCTCGGCCTTCATGGCGCGGGTGCTGCCCTGAAAACGAAAATGCTGCGCGGTCATCAACATTTTGCCGGATTCATCGCGGGCGGCGATCATGCGGCGAATGTCGTCCGGCGCGGGGGCCAGCGGCTTCTCGCACAGGACATGCTTGCCCGCCTGCAACGCGGCAATCGTCAGCGGCGCGTGGTACATGCTCGGCGTACACACATCAATAATATCAATATCCGGGTCCTGGATGAGGTCTTCGGCCCGGGCGGTCAGCCGCGCCACGTTGTATTTTTTGCCCCACGCCTGAAGAAATTCCGGGTTTACATCGCTGCCGGCCACCACTTCGGCATGTTCGGAGGCTTCCCACCCCGGCATGTGAGCATTCGCAATGCCCCCCACACCGATCACACCAACCTTGAGAATTTTGGACATGCTGCACGTTCTTTCTGTGTGAAGCTGAGTAAAAGTTACAGGTCGATCCAGGTGCGCTGCTGCCAGCCCTGGTACATCGCTTCCATGACGGCGGCCCGCGTGGCCGCTTCGCGGGCGGTAATCAGCGGCAGGCCGGGGGTGCCGGTGAGCGCCTGCAAAAATTGATCGAAGGGGTGCGCCTGCTGTGCCGGCAGGTCAGTCCAGGGGGTCTGGCCGTCCGCCCCGGCGACGTGGCTGCTCTTAAAATACAGCTTATCGTCTGCCAGGTGAGCGTGGCCTTCGGTGCCGCTGAGGGCCAGGCGCACCGGCTGCGCCACATCCACCCAGCCGGCGGCCAGCGTGCCGGTGGTGCCATTCTTAAACTTGATGAGGGCTTCGCCATATTCATCGCAGCCGGCATAGCGCCCGGTCACGATGTCCAGATCGGCGGTCACGCGCTGCACATCGCCCAGCAGCCACAGCAGAATATCCAGCGAGTGGGTGCCCAGGTCGCCAAATGCGCCCACACCGGCCTGCTGCACATCGGCCATCCAGCGCCATTCGGTATCAAACCAGCCGCCCAGGCTGCCAGAATGACAGTTGATGTGGCGAATGCGGGTGATGCGACCGAAGCTGCCCTGTTGAATGTGCCGGCGCAAAAATTGATGCACCGGCTCCCCGCGCATAAAATAGCCGGTCTGGAACAGTATGCCGGCCGCTTCGATGGCCGCGGCCATGGCGTAGGCATCGCGTGCGCCCATGCCCAGAGGCTTTTCCACAAACAGATGTTTGCGGGCCGCCGCCCCGGCCAGCACCAGCGGCTCGTGCCGGTTCGTCTCCGAGCCGATGACCACGCCGGCGATCTCCGGGTCAGCCCAGATGTCGGCCACATCACTCACGACCGCCGCGTTTAATTCGGCCGCCCGGCGGGCCGCCCGGTCAGCATCATGATCCCACACGGCTTTCACCGTCACCGCCGCCTGGCCCTGCACCCGCCGGATAAAATCCGGCACATGGATATGGGCACAGCCTACAAAAGCAATTTTTGTCATACCGGCATCCTGTCGCCTAAAAATCCTGGGACTGATTCTATCACCAGGTGGCCGGCGTGTTCAGTGACAAAACGCGCCAAATGCCGCCGGGGACGAATCAAAACGGGGCAGAGTGGCCCCTGCCCCGCTGCGGCCGCCGGGACACACGTCAGTGCAGCGCCAGCGAGATGTATTTCACTTCCAGGTATTCTTCCAGCCCCCATTTGCCGCCTTCGCGGCCGATGCCGGAATTTTTGAAGCCGCCAAAGGGCACCTGCGGCGTGGAGGGCAAACCATCGTTGAGGCCGATGATGCCATAGTCCAGCGCTTCGGCCACGCGAATGGCCCGGTTGAGGTCATTCGTATACAGGTAAGCGGCCAGCCCGTAGGGGGTCTCATTCGCCAGGCGGATCGCTTCGGCTTCGGTCTCGAAAGACAGCAGCGGGGCCACCGGGCCAAAGGTTTCCTCGGTCATCACGCGCATGGTCGGCTTAATGCCGACGATGACGGTGGGCTGGAAGAACAGCCCCTGCGCCACCTGCCCGCCCACGAGCACTTTCGCGCCGCCGGCGATGGCATCCGCCACGTGGGCCTGCACTTTGTGCAGCCCCTGCAGGTCGATCAGCGGGCCCACGCGGGTATTTTCGTCCAGCGGGTCGCCCAGGCGCAGGGTTTGCACTGCCTCGGCCAGCCGCCGGGCAAATTCATCCTGAAGGCTGGTATGCACATAGATACGGTTGGCGCAAACACAGGTTTGGCCGGCGTTGCGGAACTTGCTCAGCAGCACTTCCTGCACCGCCAGATCAATATCGGCATCTTCAAAGATGAGAAAAGGCGCATGGCCGCCCAGTTCCAGTGAAATACGCTTCATGGTGGCGGCGGATTGCGCGTACAGCAGTTTGCCCACTTCGGTGGAGCCGGTGAAGGTGATTTTGCGGATGCGCTCATCCTGCATCAGGGTTTGGGCCACCGGCACCGGGTCCTGCGCGGTGAGCACCTGGAAGGCCCCGGCCGGGCCGCCGGCCTGCTGCCACAGGTACGCCAGATAATAGGCCGTCAGCGGCGATTGTTCGGCGGGCTTGAGGATGAAGGTGCAGCCCGCGGCCAGCGCCGGGGCGGCTTTGCGCGTCACCATGGCCGCCGGAAAATTCCACGGGGTGACGGCGAAGACCGGCCCCACCGGCTGCTTGATGACGAACAGCCGTTTATTGGGCAGGTGGCCGGGCACGGTTTCGCCGTAAACGCGCTTCGCCTCTTCGGCGAACCATTCAATGAAGCCGGCGGCATAACGCACTTCGCCCACCGCTTCGGTGATGGGCTTGCCCATCTCCAGGCTCATCAGGCGGGCGATGGGCTGCACATGCTCCAGCATTAAGTTGAACCAGCGCCGCAGAATGGCCGCCCGTTCAAAAGCGGTGGTGCTGCGCCAGGTGACAAATGTCGCCGCCGCCAGGTCAGCCGCGGCGTGGGCCTCGTCGGCCGCACAATCGGCCGCGTGGGCGAAGACCTGGCCCGTCGCCGGGCTGGTGACGGCAAAAGTGCGGCCGCTGTGGCTGTGCGTCATCAGGGCCCGCACCGCCGCGGGGACAAAATCCAGCGTCGTATCCGTCATTCCTGTGATCCTTCCAGCTTTTGCACGGCGGCCGGGCGCGTATAGCCGGTCACATAGTCCGGCGCGGGGATATGGGGGGGCAGGCGCGGGTCGGCCACCGGCGGCAGATACTGCGTTTGCAGCGGCAGCACCCCGGCCCACACCGGCAGCGCATAATCTTCTTCATCATCCACCGGCGGCCCGGTGCGAATTTTGGCCGAAGCGGATTCGATGCTGAC
>JALOOI010000264.1 GCA_025454495.1 Anaerolineae bacterium | reverse complement strand
CAGCCAGCCGCTCTCCGCCAGCAGCGCCGCTGCCGCTTCGCCCACCTTGCGACCCATCTCCGAACCGTTGAACCCAACGAACGGCACCGGGTTCCCTTCTGCGTCCACAATGCTGTCATCCGTGGCGATCAGCACCACCCCGGCTTCCGCCGCCAGTTGCGAAATCGCCGGCCCGATCGTCTGATCCGGCACCGTGATGGCAATCCCGGCCGCGCCCGCGCTGATGGCATCCTGCACCAGCGTGATCCCCAGGTGGCCGCGCCCGCGCTGATGGCATCCTGCACCAGCGTGATCCCCAGGTTCGGGTCGAGCTTGGCATCGAACGTGCGGGCCGTGGCCCCCAGTTCTTCCGCTGTGGCCGCAAACGACGTTTGCAGGTCAATGAAATACTGCTGATCTGCGCTCTTGTTGATCGCTACCAGCAGCGGCGCATCCTGCGAGAAAACACTTCCCGCCAGGCTGAGGACAAATACGAGGAAAAAGACAGGCAATAGCTTCTTTAACATACGTTGTACGCTCCCTAATTTGTCAAAAATAGCTGATTGTGATGGGTCACTCCGGCACATGGCTGCTGCTTGCTGGCACCTCCTGGCATGGTATGTGGTTTCACAGGCTGAAAAACGCCCCCGTACAGGGTGCGGCTTCTCACACATGGCGGGTGGCACGCCTGCCCAATTCATTGTAAAACCTGCCGGCGTGCAAATCCGGTTCTTTTTTGCTCATTTATACCGCAAATGCCCCGCCCCGGCACCCATGATGATTGTCATCACCTGCCGGGTACCGGCGCGTTAGCATGTCAGGGTGTCAGACATCTTTACACTGGCCGAATTGTACAGTATATTGTCAGTGTTCACCACCCACCAGGATAAACCACGATGACCTTATGGCAATCAGATCGTGAATTGTTTGCGCTGGCCCGGCAGGAACTGTTTACCGCCGTCGTCGGTGATATTATGGATCAACTGAATTTGCAGCAGCAGTTTTTGCCGCCGGAGATTCGCCCGCTGCACCCGGACATGGTGTTGATTGGCCGGGCTATGCCGGTGCTGGAAGCCGATGTTTTTGACAGCCGCGCCAGCCATGCCACCCCGCTGACGGGCAAGCCCTTCGGCATGATGCTGGAAGCGCTGGATGACCTGAAGCCGGATGAAGTTTACATCTGCTCCGGTGCCTCACCCTGCTATGCCCTGTGGGGCGAATTGATGAGCGTGCGGGCGCAAAAACTGGGCGCGGCCGGGGTGGTGGTCAATGGCTACTCGCGGGATACCCGCGCCATCCTCCAGCTTGCTTTCCCGGTGTTTTCCTTTGGGGCCTATGCCCAGGACCAGGCACCCCGCGGTAAAGTGCTGGATTTCCGCGTGCCGGTGCGGGTGGGCCAGGCCCTGGTGCGCCCCGGTGACGTGCTCTTTGGCGATGTCGATGGCGTGTGCGTGGTGCCGCAGGAAGCCGTGCGCGACGTTTTCGAGAAAGCGCTGGAGAAAGCCCGCGGCGAAAAACAGGTACGGGCGGCCATCGAAAATGGTATGAGTGCCGTCGAAGCCTTCGCCCGCTATAATATCATGTGAGATGAGCAGCTACAGACCAGGCAAACCCACCTATGATCCAGAAAGTCAAACGTGATACCCTCTCCGACCAGGTGATTCAGGGCTTGATCGCCTTCATTGATTCGCGTGATCTAACCCCTGGCGACAGCCTGCCCTCCGAAAGCCAGCTTGCCGAAGAATTCGGGGCCAGCCGCCCGGTCATCCGTGAAGCGCTCAAGGTGCTTCAGGGCGAAGGCATCATCGAAATTATCACCGGCCGGAATGCGGTCATTAAGCCGGTGTCCAGCACCATTCTGAAGAAATTCTTTCAGCGGGCGGTGGCCTTCAAATCCGCCTCCTTCCGCGACCTGATCGAAGTGCGGCGCGGGCTGGAAATGCAAAGCGCCATGCTGGCCGCAGAACGCTGCACCGATGATGACCTGGGGCGCATTCAGGAAGTGCTGCTGCTCATGCGCGAAAGTCTGACCGATCATCAGCGCTTCGCCGGGTATGATGTGCAGTTCCACCTGTTGATTGCGGCCACCGCCCGCAATCCCATGATCTATTACCTGGTGGAATCGCTGCGCGATGCCATGCGCGATAACGTCCTCCAGGGGTTAAAGCATCGCTTCAGCCGCGAGGATTACCGCCCGGTACAGGCGCGGCACGAAGATATTTTCCAGGCGCTGACGAAGCGCGACAGCCAGCAGGCCATGCAGGCCATGCAGGCGCATTTTGAGGAAGCGCTGAATGCGGCATCGGCAGATGAAAAGGATTAACCATGCGGATTGAAGCAGTCGATGTGTGGCTGGTCGAGGGCATCAAATACAACTGGACGCTGCTGAGGATCACCACCGATACCGGGCTGACCGGCATCGGCGAGGCGACCAACTGGCCCGGCAGCCCGCTGGTCTACCATGCCACCCGCCACCTGGGGCAGCACATCCTGGGCGAAGACCCGCGCCGGGTGGATTACCTGTGGACGAAACTGTACCGCGATTTTAACTGGCAGGGCCCCACCGGCACCATGATGTGCGCTATGTCCGGCATCGATATGGCCCTGCTGGATTTAAAGGCCAAATGGCTCGGCGTGCCCTGCTATGAACTGCTCGGCGGGGCCTTCCGCACCGATATTTTGCTGTACGCCAATTACTGGTTTACCCGCGGCGGCCACAACCCGCAGGATTACGCCGACCAGGCGCGCCAGGTGGTGGCGGCCGGCTTCACCGGCATGAAGTTCGACCCTTTCGCCCACACCAATTACCTGTTCGGCAGCGACCTGAGCACCAACCTGACGCTGACGGCCGATCAGGAAGACCTGGCGTATGATATTGCCGCCGCGGTGCGGGCGGCCGTCGGCGGGCGCGTGCAATTGATGATCGAAACGCACGCCATGCTCAGTATGCCCACGGCCATCCGCATGGCCAAACGGCTGGCCCCGCTCAATATCACCTGGTACGAAGAACCGGCCGGCCCGGAATCGCCGCACACGCTGCGCTATCTCAGCGAACAGATCGACATTCCCATCTGCGTGGGGGAACGCCATTACAGCCGCTGGGGTTTCCGGCCGCTGCTGGAAAATCATGCTGTGGATTACATCATGCCGGACATCACCCGCTGCGGCGGCCCGAATGAACTGAAGCGCATCGCCACGCTGGCCGAGACGAGCAATATCCAGGTGGCCCCGCACAACCCCAACGGGCCGCTCAGCACGCTGGCCAGCGCCCATGTGTGCGCCACCCTGCCCAATTTCTTCCGCCAGGAATTTATGTTCAACGATGTTCCCTGGCGTGATGAAGTCATCACCCACCCCATTGACATTCGCCAAGGCCATTTAATTTTGTCGGATCGTCCCGGCCTGGGGGTAGACCTGGTGCCAGAGGTCATGGCACAGCATCCGGGCGTGCTGGAGCCGCGCAAAGGCTTTTACATCTAACATGACGCTGCCTATTGATCTGCACGGCCGACGGGTGTTAATTACCGGGGTTTCCAGCGGCATTGGTCTGGGGATTGCCGGCAGCATGGCGCAGGCGGGCGGCACCATCGCCGGCTGCGGGCTGGAAGCTGCCACCGCGCCGGGGGTGCAGGCGTTCTTCGCCGCGGTGCAGCAGCACGGGCAGGCCGCCACCTATACCGCGCTGGATGTGCGTGATGATGCCGCGCTGGCCGCCTGGGTGGACGAAGCTGCCGCGCACATGGGCGGGATTGATCTGGTGATTTCTAACGCCGGGCGCAGCGTTTTTAAAGGGGCGGCCGCCTGCACCGTGGACGAGTGGCACGATGCCATCAGCCTGAACCTGGCCGCGCACTGGAAATTGTGCAAAGCCGCCTACCCGTATCTTCAGCAGGCGCAGGAGCCGGTCATCATCATCATCGCGTCCAACCACGCCTATAACACCATCCCCGGCTGCTTTCCCTACAACACGGCCAAAGCGGCCCTGCCGGGGCTGGTGCAGTCGCTGGCGATTGAATGGGGGCCGCAGGTGCGGGCGGTGGGCATCGCCCCCGGCTTCATTGACACGCCCGGCGGCGATGCCTGGTTCAACAGCTTCCCCGACCCCGCGGCCGAACGCGCCCGCACCGAAGCCATGCACCCGGCCGGGCGCATCGGCACGCCCGCCGAAATTGGCGCACTGTGCGCTTTTCTGTGCAGTCCCTACAGCCGCTTCATCACCGGCTCCACCGTGCTGGTGGATGGTGGCCGTTCGGCGCTGATGCAGGACGGCTGAGGCCGGGCCATCACGCCAGGCGTTTTTCCATGCACACGCTCACCGGGTCGGGGTGATAATCGCCAAAAGGCGGGATGGGCCCATACCCTGCCTGGCGATAGAGGCCCAGCGCGGCCGTCTGGTGAATGCCGGTCTCCAGGCGAACTGTCGTTATGCCGTGCCCGCGGCTGTAATCTTCCAGATGCTGCAAAAGCTGTTTGGCCAGCCCCTGCCCCCGGTACTGCGGGCGCACATACATGCGCTTCAGTTCAGCATAGTCTGTACCGAAGAACTGCACGCCGCCGCAGCCGGCCGGGGCCGCCCCCTGGCGCACCACGAAGAAATGCACCCCCTGGCGCAGCAGTTTATCCACGCTGTAACCGTGCCGGCTCGCCACCGCGTACAGCGGTGCCAGCAGCGCATCCAGTTCAGCGATGAGCTGCATAGCCTCCGGGGTGTCCGGGCGTTCCGGGCGAATGCTGATCGCCATGCGGTCTCCCTCCTGCATCATCTGCCTCAGTCGATCTCAGCATAGCGCCGCCCGCGCCCGCTGTCATGGTGGAGGCTGTACAACAAAAGCGGGGCGTTTTTTGCCGGCCACGGCCTCATCCCGGCGAAAAATAAAAAGATTATATAAAACAGGCTAATATAACATTCTTATAATATAATCACGCCGCTTTTGTGATGATTTTGTGATGTGAGATAGTTATCATCAGCATAGCAGTCCGGCAGCGGGCCGCCTGGTTTCATCCAATCATCGCCTGAGAGGGGATTATGGAGCGCAGCGATGTTTTTCTCTCCTATCGTCGTAAAGATGTCGATTTCGTCAAACAATTAGATGCGGCACTGAAGAACACCGGGCGCGAAGTGTGGGTGGACTGGGAAGATATTCCGCCGGGGGTAGAGGGTTTCGCCGATGAAATTCAGCGCGGCATTGAAGGCGCGGATGCTTTCATGGCCGTCCTCAGCCCGTCTTACCTGGAATCGGAATACTGCCTGATGGAACTGCGCGAAGCGCTGAAACTGAAGAAAAAGATCATCCCGGTGGTGTACCAGAAGTTTGACCCGCTGCCGCCGCCGGATGGCATCGGGCATATTAACTGGGTGTATTTTACGCCGCACGCCGGGCAGGCCAACACTTTTGCGGAGGCCTTCCCGAAGGTGGTGCAGGCCCTGGAAGCCGATTTCACTCATATCCGCGAGCATACGCGGCTGCTGCTGCGAGCGCTGGACTGGGACAAACACCAGCGCAACGGCAGCTTTTTGCTGAATGGCACGGAGATCGAAAAAGCCGAGTCGTGGCAGGTGGCGGCCAGCAGCAAAGACCCGGTGCCCACGCAGTTACACGGGGAATATATCCTGCTCAGCCGCCGGCGGCAGCGCCAGCAGCAGCAGCGTTTGCTGCTGGTTATCGCCGGGTTG
>JALOOI010000065.1 GCA_025454495.1 Anaerolineae bacterium | reverse complement strand
GTGCTGTACAACGAAGTGCTGTTCGCCAGCGACTCCACCCCGTGCCAGGCCACGGATGGCCGGCTGGCCATGCCGGTGACGGTGTATGAAAAGACCGAAGATGCCAGCGTGATCGAAATCGGGCTGCTGCTGACGCAAATCCAGAAGCATGGCGATCAACTGCTGGTCGCCCAGGTGATCTCGTTTAACAACACGTCAGATCGTGCTTTTGCCGGGCCCACCGTGCTGGAAGGGCTGCAATCGCCTTCGGTGAAGATCACCCTGCCGCCGGGCGCACAACTGCGCGTGACCGGGCAGGAAGGCTACATCCTGGGCGAAGATGGCGTAACCGTCACTTCTATCCAGCCGGTGATGCCGGGCGAAGTGTACAACATGCACGTGTCCTACCTGCTGCCGATCACGGGCAGCGCGGTGCTGGAATTCCCGGTGCACTACCGCATGGCCAACCAGGCAGAACTGATGCTGACACCGGGTGAATTCACCGTCAGCAGCAGCCAGTTCCAGCCGATGGGTGTGCAGTCTTTCTCCGGCGGCCAGTTTGAAGATTACCTGGCAGAGCCGGTGACGGCCGGCCAAACGCTGCGCTTTGAACTGACCCCGAAAGCCGCGGCCGCCGCGCCGCTGAGCGCCATCAATAACCTGCCGCTGGCCATCGGGCTGTCGCTGGCGGGCATTGGCCTCATGGTGCTTTCCGCCGTGCTGTACTGGCGCGGGCGCAAACTGCCGGCGGTGGCCGCGGCCGCGACTGGTGCCGTGCCGCTCACCATGCAGATTGACAATCTGGTGCAGCAAATTGGCGACCTGGATATTCGCCATCAGCGTGGCGACATCACCGAAAAAGCCTATCAGCAGCAGCGTACACAGCTTAAAAAGCGGCTGGCAGTGCTGATGGATGAGCAACAAAATTCTTAATCGGTCTGTAGCAACAGGGGAGAACAGGTATCATGACCGCTATCAATCAACCGCTGTTTCAGCCGCTGCCGGAGAACAGCAAAGCCAGCCGCGCCAGGTATCTTGACCTGCTGCTGAAGGGCTTCTCGCTGGTGGCCATCTTCGGCTTCATGGTAGGGCTGTATTTTGCCCTCTTTTATGCCGGCATCGATTCCACCCAGGGGCAGGTGCAGCGCGTGTTTTATATGCATGTAGCCGCTTTCTCCGGCGCATCCATCGGTTTTGCGGCCGCTGTGGTGGGCGGGATACTCTACCTGCGGACGAAAAACGCAAAGTGGGATACGCTGGCGCTGGCCGGCATCGAAGTCGGGCTGGCGCTGTCGCTCATCACGCTCATCACCGGCAGCATCTGGGCCCGGCCCATCTGGAACACCTGGTGGACGTGGGATCCGCGGCTGACCTCGGCGGCGATTATGGTGCTCACCTATGCTGCCTACCTGCTGCTGCGTAACGGCATTGACAATCTGGATCGCCGGCGGGTGTTCGCTTCGGTCTACGGCATTCTGGCCATGAGCACCGTCATTTTCACCTTTATGATTACCCGCATCCGCCCGGACACCATTCACCCGACGGTGATCGGCCCCAGCGTGAACAATGCGGCGCAGGGTGGCTTTGCCATGATCGCTAACATGTCCGCGACCCTGGGGGTGAACAGCTTTGTGTGGTGCTGCCTCATTACGCCCGCGCTGATGTGGTGGCGTATTCGGCTGCAAAGCCGCCTGGATACTGTGCAAAAAATGCGTTCAATCTACATGGACTAAAGGGAAAACATTATGCCGGATACATTCGCCTATCTTGTTCTGGGGCTGGTGGTGGTTTTCGGGATTATCGGCGGCTATATGGGCAGCCTGTATGTGCGGTTTCGCGGCGCGGAGAAAGACCGGCAGTTGATCGAACAACTCCGCGATTGAGATTGAAGTTGAGCAGTCTGCGAGCAGCAGCCAGAAGAGCCGCCGGGGGAGACGGCTCTTTTGGTACGGGCTGGCGGGGCGCTATTTGACATCCTGCCAGGCGGTATGCACTGCCGTGTGCCCGGCCCGCAGCGCCCGCAGCAGCGCATCCTGATCGACCGGGATGGCGAAGATACGCACGCCCACTGCGTTATAAATGGCGTTGCAAATGGCCGGGGTGGTGTTGATGGACGGAATTTCGCCCACGCCTTTCGCGCCGTAGGGGCCTTCGCTGGCGCGGTGTTCCACCAGCCGCGAGATGATCTCCGGCGTTTGTTTAATGCCGGGCATCTTGTAGCGGGCCAGCAGCCGTGACCAGGGCTGGCCCTCTTCGATGAGAGAGAATTTTGAGCACTTTCGTCTCGCCGGTTTCGGTATCCACTTCCACCAGGGCGGCCTGGGTGGCATAGCTGAAGGCGAAATGCATATCGCCGCCGCTGCCCAGGGGCTGTGTCGCCGGCGCATGATATTCATGGCGGGTGCGCGGTGCCAGGCCGTTGGCTTTCATCCAGCCCACCACCTTCCCCACTTCGACGCTGTGGCCGTTGTAGCGCAGCAGCCCTTCTTCATAGCGGATTTGCTGCGGCGGCACATCCATCATCTCGGCGGCGGACTGCGTGAGCGCTTCACGCAGGGCGATGGCCGCGCGGCGGGCGGCGTTGCCGGTCATGAAGGTTTGCCGGCTGGCGGTGGTGGGGCCGCCGTTGGGGGTGAGGTCGGTATCGCACAGCAGCACGCGCACTTTGTCGTAAGCGACATGCAGTTCTTCGGCGGCGCACTGGGCCACCACATGCGCGATGCCCTGGCCCATGTCGGCCGCGGCGGTGCGAACTTCGATGCTGCCATCTTCAAAGGCTTCGATCTCGGCTTCGGAGCGATCCGGCGCGCCGCCCCCCAGGCCGGTGTTTTTGTAGGCGCAGGCGATGCCCCAGCCATAGGCCTTTGTGCCTTCGCGCCAGCCCCAGGTGATCTGTGGCTGCTGAAAATGGGCGTGCAAGTCCTGGCGCACATCCTCCAGCGTTTCGATCAACCCCACCGATTCGCGCAGGAGCTGCCCCGTGGCGGTGGTGACACCCACTTTTTGCGCGTTCAGCAGCCGGAACTCCAGCGGATCGAGGTTCAGCGCCTGGGCCAGCAAATCCATATTTTGCTCAACCGCAAAAGCCGACTGGGTGACACCGAAGCCGCGAAAGGCCCCGGAGGGCACGTTGTTGGTATACATGGCGTAGCAATCAATGCGGGCATGAGGCACTTCATAGGGCCCGGTGGCGTGGGTGGTGGCGCGGGTCATCACCTTGTCGGAGAGGGACGCATACGCGCCGCCATCGCCGTACAATTCCGCTTCGACGGCGGTTAGTTTGCCCTCACGGGTTGCGCCGGTTTTGATGCGAATGATGGTGGCGTGGCGCTTGGGATGAAAAATCAGCGATTCCTGGCGGGTGTACAGCATCTTCACCGGCCGGCCGGTGACGGTGGCCAGCAGCGCCACATGGATTTGCCCGGCAATATCTTCTTTGCCGCCAAAGCCGCCGCCGATGAGCGTGCCGATCACGCGCACCGCCTCCTCCGGCAGGTTCATCGACCGGGCGATCTGGTTGCGATCCTGATACGGAATTTGCGACCCCACATAGACCGTCAGTTTCTCATGCTCAGCATAGCCGGCCGGGATGCCAATGGCACATTCCGGTTCTAAAAAGGCGTGTTCGGTGGTGGGGGTGGTGTATTCGCGTTCCACGATCACATCGGCTTCGGCAAAGCCGCGTTCCACATCGCCATGCCGCACCTTAATATGCTTCAGCAGGTTGCCGGTGGGGTGGTTGGGGTGCAGCACGGGGGCCTGCGGCGTGTGGGCGAACTTCGGGTCTGCCACCACCGGCAGCAGTTCATACTCCACCTGGATCAGGTGCAGCGCAGCGGCGGCCGTGTCTTCGCTGTCGGCGGCGACGATGGCCACGGCATCGCCCGCGTAACGCACCACGTCATGGCACAACACCGGCCAATCGCGGTAAACCAGCCCGTGCAAATTTTCGCCGGGCACATCCTCATGCGTCAGCACCGCCTGCACACCGGGCAGGGCCCGGGCCGCAGCGGTATCGATGCGGATAATGCGGGCGTGGGCGTGCGGCGAGCGCAGCGTGCGGGCGTACAGCATCCCCGGAAAATGATAATCATCGGTGTATCTGGCTGCGCCGGTCACTTTAGCATACACCTCCTGCGGCGGCACCGACCGGCTGATGACCTTCAGCGGTTCGACCACCTCCGGGTCATTGACCGGCAGCGGTTCCAGCCCGCGCAGTTCGCGCCCGGCGGATTGAATGGCGTGCAGGACGCTGGTATAGCCGGTGCAGCGGCAGAAGGTATCTTTGAGCGCTTCTTTAATGTCCGCATCGGACGGATCGGGATTTTCTTCCAGCAGGGCGGTGGCGGTCATCATCAGCCCCGGGGTGCAAAAGCCGCACTGTACCGCGCCATGCCGCACGAACTGGCGTTGAATGGGGTGCAAATGGCCGTCCTGCGCCAGCCCTTCGACAGTGGTGATGCTGCGACCCCGCGCCTTGAAGGCCGGGTAAATGCACGAATCGACCGGCGTGCCATCCACCAGCACGGTGCAAATGCCGCATTCGGCTTCTTCACAGCCGATCTTTGTTCCGGTCAGCCCGGCATCGTGGCGCAAAAAGTGCGCCAGCGTGCGCGATTCGGGCACATCAAGGGCATAGCGTTTGCCGTTAATGGTCAATTCCAGTGAACTCATCGCAGATTCCTTTTTCTACTTCCCCGGACGATAGTGATACAGCGCGTTAAATGCGTTCGATGGCCGCGGTGAGTGTGCGACGTAACAGTACCCCGATCATTTCCTGGCGATAGTCAGCGGTGGCGCGGTATTTGCTGGTGCGCGGGTGCAGGGTAGCCTGTGCCAGCGCGGCGGCCTGCTCAATGGTGGTGGCGGTGGCGGGCTGGCCGCTGAGCGCCGCCTCCACGTCGGTGGCGCGGGCCGGGGTGGGGCCAATGGGGGCGATGCTGATGCGGGCCGCGCTGAAGTGCCCGGCCGTCACCTGCACCCACACCGCGCAGCCCATGATGGGCAGGGCCACGCCCTGCGGCCGCATGATGCGGCTGAAGGCGGTGGCTTCACGCCCGGCGGCCACCGGCGCAAAACGAAAGCGCAGCAGCAAATCCTGCGCCGGGTTCAACAGCGAGCGCCCTGCGCCCAGGAACAGCTTTTCCACCGGCAGCCAGGCGCGGGCCCCATCTTTGACGATTTCGGCTTCGGCGGCCAGCGCCACCAGCGAAGTCGTACCATCGCCGGCGGGCAGGGCATGGGCCACATTGCCGCCCAGGGTGGCCACATTCCGCACCTGTGGGCCGCCCACCACGCCGCAGCTTTCTACCAGGCAGGTGGCGGCACCGGCCAGCAGCGGCGATTTAACAAGCTGCGTGTGGGTTACGCCTGCGCCGATGAGGATGTATTCCGGGGTGGCTTCGATGCGCGTCAGTTCCGGGATGCCGGTAATGTCGATCAGCGCTTCCTGGGGCGCATGGCCGGCCGCCCGCATTTCCACCAGCAAATCAGTGCCGCCGGCGATGACGCGGGCCTGCCCGGCATAATCACGCAGCAGTTGCAGCGCTTCAGCGGTGCTGGCCGGGGTATGGTAATGATTCCACAGTTTCATGATAGACCTGTCTCCACGCTTGCAAAGACCAGAGAACACGCCAGGCACTTTTCGACAGGGAGACGCTCCCGCCGCCGCCGGCATGGCCGGCGACCTGGGGACGATGATGGTTATTGTATAAGATTTTTGGCCGCTGCCTACAACGAATCTGGCGCTCAGTCGCCGGGTCGGGCCGGGCTGGAGCCGGCCATCAGTGCGCCAAGCTGCTGAATATTCACCTGCTCACGCGGGATTTCACCCACAATGCGCCCTTCATACATCACCAGAATACGATCCGACAGGGCCAGAATTTCATCCAGGTCTTCGGAGATGAGCAGGATGGCGGTGCCCCGGTCACGCTCGGCCAGCAGCCGGCGGTGAATATACTCGGTCGCGCCAATATCAACCCCGCGGGTAGGCTGCGCGGCGATTAACACCTGCGGCCGGCGCGATAATTCGCGGGCCAGCACCAGCTTCTGGATGTTGCCGCCGGACAGGTTTTTGATGGGGGTATCGCCGCCCGGCGTTTTAATTTCATAGGCTTTGATGGCCTCGCGGCAGGCTTCGCCGATGCGCCGGAAGTTCATAAACAGGCCGGCGCGGGTGAAACGCGGATGGCCGTGCTCCTGAAGCACCAGATTTTCCGCCACGGTAAATTCTTTGATGACTCCATCCACCATGCGCTCTTCCGGGATGTGCGATACTCCCAGGGCATTGATGGCGGCCGGATCGGCCGTCGTCACCGGCCGGCCATCGACCTGAATGCTGCCGCCGGTGATAGGCCGCAGCCCGGCGATGACCTGCGCCAGTTCGCGCTGGCCGTTGCCACTGACCCCGGCCACGCCCACAATTTCGCCGCTGCACAGGCGCAGCGACACCTGGCGCAGCCCTTCATGCCCGCGGTCATTGCGGGCGCTCACCTCGTGCAGCGACAGCCGTGCTGCCCCGCGCTGCACCGGCTGGCGCTCATATTCCAGCACCACCGGCCGCCCCACCATCATCTCGGCCAGCTTCAGCCGGGTGGCTCCGGCGGTGGGGATGGTCGCCACTTTTTGCCCGTCACGCAGCACCGTCACCCGCTGGCTGATGGCCAGCACTTCGTGCAGCTTGTGCGAGATGAAGATGAGCGCGTGCCCGTCGGCCGTCATCTGGCGCAGCACCCGGAACAGATCATCCACCTCCTGCGGCGTGAGGACGGCCGTCGGTTCATCCAGGATGAGCAGCGCCGCGCCCCGGTACAGCGCCCGCAAAATTTCTACCCGCTGCTGCTCACCCACGGCCAGTTGCCACACCGGAATATCCGGGTCTACTTTCAGGTTGTAGCGGGCCGCCAGCTCGCGCAGTTGGGCCCCCACGCGATCCGTATCCAGCACCAGCCCGCGTGATGAGCGCATCCCCAGGGCCACATTTTCTGCCGCCGTCAGCGAGGGCACCAGCATAAAATGCTGGTGAATCATACCGATACCCTGCTGGATGGCATCATGCGGGGAACGAATGTTCACCGGCGCACCATTCAGCAGAATGCGGCCGGCATCCGGCTGGTACAGCCCGTAGAGCATTTTCATAAGGGTGGATTTGCCCGCGCCATTTTCGCCCAGCAGGGCATGGATTTCGCCGGCGCGGACTTCAAAATCCACCTGGTTCACGGCCAGCACGCCAGGAAAGCGTTTTACAATACCCTGCATCTGCAACTGCTGGATGGCAGGTGTCACGGGTTGATTGATCGGTTGCGTCATAGCTGCCCCGCTGCCAGCGGGGGCGGGCCGGTGCGCCCGCCCCGCGCCATATCACACGTTAGCTGCCTGCTTCTTCGGTCGCCTGCGGTTCGGGCGTGGCTTCGGCTTCCGGCAGGATCACAATATCGCCGGAGACAATCTGCGTGGCGTAATCTTCGATGGTGGACTGAAGCACTTCCATGGCTTCTTCTTCCATTTCGGCGGCCTCGCTAATTTGCATCTCCAGCCCGCCATTTTCCAGCGTCAGCACGTAAGATTCGCCGCCCAGGGTGCCGCCCTGGATCGATGCGATCATATCATTCAGGATCACATCCCAGCGATAGACCTGGAACAGCACGCCGGAGGTGGCCGCCAGGTCTGCCTGGCTGGACTGGGTGCCGAACCAGAGCGCTTCTTCTTCCACCGCCACGGCGATGGGCCCCACCACCATCTGAGCGCTGCCGGTGAGAATATCTGCCCCGTTGGCGATGTGGGCATTGGCGGCTTCCGTCGCCAGGGTGACATCGCTAAACGACTGGATGTACGTCACCAGCACATTGATATCCGCGTTGACGAAAGCGACACCCACTTTAAAGCCATCGACGTACAGCTTGGCATCGCCCACTTCGATGGGCCCCACCACGCCAATCACATTGCTCTCGGTCAGGCTGGCGGCCACTGCGCCATTGATGAAGCCGCCCTGTTCCGCGGCGGCGGTGTAGGCGAAAACATTGGGCAACCCAAAGGTGTTGACATCCGTGCCCCAGGCAAACGAAACTTCCGGGAATTCCGGCGCGAGTTCCTGAATGATGGTGCCATACTGCGACCCGTGTGCAATCACCAGGTCATACTCGCCGGAGGCTGCCCATTCGCGCAGGGCCACTGCGGCATCATCCACGATGAAGGTGCCATCCTGAAAATCGAACTGGAACATGTCTTCGCCCATCTCGGCCTGGATGAGCGTGAGAGCATCAAACATGCTCTGGCTGAAGGCGAGATCGGTGGTGGCACTGGGGGCGACGGCCGCGACACGGAAAACATCATCCTGGGCGTGGACGGCGCTTAATATACCGGTCAGCAGTACCAGCACCACCAGCACAGCGGAAAAGCGGATTTTGGACATGGTTCTCTCTCCTGTTGGATGACTGAACACAACCTATTCACCTCTTTCAAACGGGCGGGTGAGCGCAGTGGGCTTCTCCGTCTGTTTGGAAGCAAATACCAGCGCAATGATGGTGATGACGTAGGGGGCCATCACCGCAAATTCCGAGGGGACATCCAGCCCGATGGCGCTAATTTGTAACTGGACGGCGTTCACAAAGCTGAACAGCAGCGCCCCGGCCAGAATGCCATAAGGCCGCCAGCGCCCGAAGTACACCAGCGCCACCGCGATAAAACCCAGGCCGGAGGTGAGATTTTGCTGGAACACTTTCAGCAGGGCAATGGACAGCGAAGCCCCGGCCAGCGCGGCCATCACGCCGCAGAATGCGACGGTGGCATAGCGCACCCGCGTAACGTTCACTCCCATGGCATCGGCGGCCTGCGGGTTTTGCCCCACCGCCCGGATCATCAACCCCAGGGTGGTGTGGTTGAGGACGAATGATGACAGCGGAATGAGCAGGAAGGCCACATACACCAGGATATTGTGCTGGAAGAAAATTTCGCCAATGCCTAAAAATTCAATGTCAGACAGGCCAGGGATGAAAATATCCGGGAAGCCGGTGACGGATTTGGGCGTGCCGATCCACTGTTGAAACAGCAGCTCGCTCATCCCCAGGCCAAAGAGGTAAATGCCAATCCCGCTGATGCCCTGTTCGGCCTTCAGCGTAACGCTGATGAAAGCGGTGGCCAGCCCCAGGATCAGCCCCACGCCGAGCGCGGCGATGACCCCCAGGACGGCGCTGCCGGTGATGAGGGCGGTGTAAAAGGCGAAAAATGCGCCCATCAGCATCACGCCATCCACGCCCAGGTTCAAGACACCGCTGCGCTGGCTGAAAGTTTCACCGAGTCCGGCCAGGATGTAGGGCGTGGCCAGGCGAATGGTGGAGGCGAACACGCTGGCCGTCAAAATTTGTTCGATCATGCGCTGGCCTCCTCAGGGATGGGCGGGCGTTCCCGCAGCGCGGCCTGCTGGCGGCGGGTGATGCGCCGGGTAAAAATCTGGCTGCTGACGACGAAAACGACGATCAGCCCGTTGATGGCGGTGATGAGCGATGCCGACACTTCCAGATCGCGCTGCATCTTTTGCGCCCCCACCAGCAGCCCGCCGAAGAAGATGGCGGCCGGCACGGCCCCCAGGGGGTTTAACCCACCGAACAGCGCGGCCACGATGCCATTAAAGCCGGCGCTGCCGGTGAAGCCCGCCGGCGAGCCATCCGTTTGCAGGCGGTATTGCAGCCCCAGCACCTGCACAATGCCCGCCAGCCCGGCGAACCCGCCGGCCAGCATCATGGACAGCACCATGTAGCGTTTAACGTGGATGCCGGCATAACGGGCGGCGCGTTCACTTTCGCCCACCGCCCGGATGCGATAGCCAATGATGGTTCGCCACAGCAGAATATACGTCAGCGCGGCCAGCAGCACCGCCAGCACCAGCCCGTAATGCAGCCGCGTTCGGCCGAACAGATCGGCCGTGCCGAAGATGCCGGCGACGGCTTCGGGCAGCACGAAAGAGAGGCGGGGCAGTTCGGCGGCTTCGGCAATGCGGGCCGTTTTGGGGATGTGGTTCGCGCCGGCCTCGGCCGGGTCGAGCAGGGGGCCATTCAGCAGAAAATTCATCAACTGCACCGCCACCTGGTTGAGCATGATGGTGCTGAGAATTTCATTGACGTTGAAATAGGCTTTCAGGAAACCGGCGATGCCGCCATAGAGTGCGCCCACCACGAAAGCAGCGACGATGGCTGCCGGAATGATGACGATGCCCGGTGCCTGGGCCAGCGCCAGCGTGACGGTGATGCCCGCCACCGCCCCGGCGATCATCTGTCCTTCACCGCCGATATTGGTTACACCGCCGCGAAAAGCGATGCAAATGCCGATGGCCACAAACAGGATGGGGATGGCTTTCACCAGCGTTTCGGCGGTGGCATTTTCCGTGCCGAATGCGCCGCGCAGCATTGAGCTGTAGGCTTCGATGGGGCTGGCATTCAGCGCCAGCAGCAGCGCCGAAGCCACGATGAGCGCCAGCAGCAGCGCGATGGCCAGCGGTAAAATGCCCTGCGCCCGATACAACAGTGCGGTTGCCCATGCCAGGCGGTGCGGCTGAGAGGTCATGCCACCATCTTTCCGGGTCTGTCCCCCATAGTGTCAGTCTACCAGGAAGCGCGGCGCAGCAATATGTCATTCCTTACCACATACAATAGCAGAATTTAGCAATTGTTAACAAATGGCTGTGAGGAATGTCGTTCAGGGACATGACATTCTGCGTAACAACAGCGGCGATTCGTCAGCCTGCTCACTGTGCAGTCCGGCGGCGGCGAGTACAATAGACACGCATCAGCACAGCGACGACAGGGGCAGGCAGAGCAACGTGGCAGGTTTAGAACGCATCACCACCGGGTCACTGGAGATTGATTTTAGCGCCTACCGGCTGCTGCGGGCGGGCAAACCGGTACGCCTGACGCGGACAGAATGGGCGCTGCTGGCCGAACTGGCCCGGCATCAAAATCAGGTGCTCAGCCACCGCACGCTGCTTCAGCGCGTGTGGGGGACGGAATACGGCTCCGAGAGCGATTATGTGCATACCTATATCAGCCGGCTGCGCCGCAAGCTGGAAGATGATCCCGCCGACCCGCACTACATCCTCACCGAAACCGGGGTGGGCTATCTTTTCCAGAAGAATGACAGCGTGCCGGTGGTGCGCGTGGCTGCGCCGGGGGCGGCCCCGGTCGCCCGTATGGTGAACCCGCTGCCGCTGGCGGTGCAGCCTTATTATGTGGGGCGGGATAAGGAACAGGCAGAAATTTACCGCCTTCTGCAGGAGCGGGTGCCACTCATCAGCATTTATGGCCGGGCCGGGGTGGGCAAAACCGCCCTGGCCTGCCGCGTGCTGACCGATCCGGCGGTGCAGGCGCTGCTGGATGGCATGGTGCTGCTGAGTGCCAACAGCACCGGCATCAGCCTGCCGCGCATTGTGGCCGATTTTTACCGGCTGATGGGCCTGCCGCTGCCCGGCCCGGACGAAAAACCGGAACCCCGCCGCCAGATTACCGAACTGCTGGAAGCGCTGAACGGCGGCAGTTATGTACTGCTGCTGGATAACCTGGAAGACTGCCAGGATGCCGCCGGTACGCTCACCGTGCCGGACCTGGAATTGTTCATCACCATGACGCTGCAACAGGGCGGGGCGCTGCGGCTGCTCATCACCGGGCGCGAACCGCTGACGCTGCCGCGACCGCTGAAAGTGCGGGAACGGGTGATTATGCTGGAAGAAGGCCTGTCCATTGCGGACAGCGTGGCCCTGCTGCGCCGCTGCGACCCGGATCACAGTGCCCGCCTGCGCGATGCGCCCCCGCAACTGCTGGCCCGCCTGGCGGAACAAACGCATGGCTTCCCCCGGGCGCTGGAAGCCGTCGCCGGGCTGCTGCTGGAAGATGCTTTCCTGACCATTGACACGCTGCTGGCGGATGCGGCGCTGCTTTCCGGCGAGGTGAATGAAGTGCTGGTGCACAGCGCCCTGGCGCGGCTGGATGAGGACGCGCTGCGCCTCATGTCGCTCATCGCTGCTTTCCGGCTGCCGGTTGCCCCGGATGTGCTCGGCCAGATAGCGGCAGCCTTGATGGATACTGCACCGCTGCGGGCCATGCTCAACCGCCTGGTGAAGGCCTTTTTCCTCAAATATGATGCTCAGACCGGGCGGCTGACCGCACATCCTATCGACCGTGATTATTGCTATGCGCTGCTGCCGGCGGATGACAGCGCTTTTTCTCGTCCGGCTGTACACCGGCAGATTGCCGCCTATTATCGCCGCTGCCAGTCTGAGGCGCTGACCTCCATCGAAGCCATGCAGCCGTATCAATACGAAATTGAGCATTTGATGGCCGCCGGTGCTGACGACGAAGCCGCCGCCAAAGCGCTGTGGCTGGATGCCCATTACATGACGCAGCACGGTTTTTACACCGACCTGGTGGCCTGGTATGAAGCGCTTCAGGGGCGGGTGCAGGATGCCGATCTCAGCCGCGATGTGCAGCGCCAGCTTGGCGAAGCCTACCGCAGCATCGGGCGGGTGAATGAGGCCGTCACCTGCTATGAACGCGCCTGGCAGCTTGCCGTTAGCGCCGGGGATGAAGCCGATCAGGCGGCCGCGCTGAACTGCCTGGGCTGGGCCATGTATGACCTGGGCCGCTTTGAACGCGCCCCCGGCTACTGGGAACAGGCGCGGGAGAGGTTTGAACGCCTGGGCGATGCCGCCGGCACCGCCGCCGTCTATGGCGGCACCGGCTGGGTGGCCTATTTGCGCGGTGAGTATGACCGCGCCGAAGCCGGTTTTGATAGCGCCCTGGCCATCTTCCGGCGGCTGGAGGATGCGCGGGGCCGGGCCATCAACCTGGGCGACCTGGGCATGGCGCAGATGGCGCAGGGGCAGTATGCGGCGGCCGTCACAGCGTTGAATGAGGCGCTGGCGCTGGCCGATAGGGAGCAGCTTGTGCGCGAAATCAGCTACAAGGCTGCTTACCTGGCGACAGCCTATCTGCTGCTGGAGCGCCTGGACGAAGCCGATCAAACCATTCGCACCAGCACCCAGTACCGCGAAATCAGCGTGAACTGGCCGGCAGCACTGGCCCTGCACGGGGTGATCCTGGTGCGCCTTAACCGCCTGCCGGCGGCCCGCGAGGCCTTTATCACGGCCGTGCAGGCGGCGGATGCCGTCGTCGCGCTGACACCGGGCCTGTACCATGCCCTGTATGCGCGGGCCCTGGCCCGGGCCGGGCTGGCGCTGCTGGATCATACGCCGGTGCAGCCGGCCTGGGATGATTATGAACGGGCCATGACCGTCTGCGGCGCGGCCGGCGTGCGTGATGCCAGCCGGCGGCTGCTGGCCGCGCTGGCCCGGTCTGACCCCGCCGACCACCTGCAACCGCTGCATGATCTGCTGGCGCAGCCGGGCCCGCCCTGAACAATTTGACAGAGTTTATTCAGACGCGCAGCGGGACATTGTTCAGAACGCCCGGTTACAGTAAGGTCATGGTCATGAACGATCATGATTTTGGCTAACCCCAGGAGCTGCAACGATGATGAACCCGCCCACCACCTTTGACCTGAGCCGTGTTGACCGCCTGTATGACCCGGATTTTCAGGCCGCCTATGAAGCCGGACGGCGCGATTTTCAGCGCCCGGCCGTGCAGGACAGCCCGCGTGTGCTGCTGTGGTTGATTGATGTGCAGGTGGATTTTGTCTTCCCGGCCCCTGCCGGCCGCCTCACCGTCCCCGGCGCACTGGACGATACCCGGCGCACCATCGACTGGATTTATCGCAACGTCCACCAGATCACCCAGATTGCCGCATCGCTGGATACGCATACCCCGTTCCAGATTTTTTACCCGTCGTGGTGGAAGAATGCGCAGGGGCAGCAGCCGGCACCGTACACCGTCATCAGCGCCCAGGATGTTAAAAAGGGCGTGTGGAACCCGGTCACGGAGCCGGTATGGTCCATCCGCTATCTGGAAGAACTGGAGCAAAGCGGCAAAAAGCAGTTGATGATCTGGCCCTTCCACTGCATGGAAGGCACCACCGGCCGCGCTCTCGTGCCGGCGCTGTCCGAAGCGATGATGTACCACAGCGGCGCACGCCTGGCCCAGCCGACCTATCTCACCAAGGGCACCATCGCCCATACTGAATTTTACAGCGTGGTGGAACCCGAAGTGAAATACAGCAAGCACCCGGAAGGCGGGCTGAATACGCGCTTTCTGGAAATGGTCGCCCGCTTTGACCTGATCTATGTGGCCGGGCAGGCCCGCAGCCACTGCGTGCTGGAGACGATGCATTCGGTGATGCGCCACTTTGCCGCACAGCCGGAGATCATCCGTAAGCTGCGCTTTCTGGATGACTGCACCTCCTCCATACCCGGCTTTGAGAAAGCCACCGAAGCCACCTTGCAGCGTTTTGTGGCCCAGGGAATGCGCCTGGTGCAATCGACCGATGCGCTGGCCTGACGGCCGCCTGTACCCGATGAGAAAGGAAGATGCAGCATGAGCAGCAACAATTTGCGATCTCTGTTCAAAAATCAGCCGGGCCTCAGCCATCAGTCGATTGACCTGATGGTGCAGAACCTGGACGGTCAGGCGGGGCTGGGCTGCGTGGGGGCCCAGGTGGATGAGCTGAATACCGATGATGTGACGCTGCTGGTGGTGCTGCTGGATGCCAGCGGCTCCATGGACAGTGTGCGCCAGCCGGTGCTGGAGGCCTTTAACGAGCTGTGCCGGGCGCTGATGGACTCCAAATCCCGCGACAGCATCCTGATGAGCGCGTGGACGTTTCATGATCGGCCGGCGCTGCTGTTTGGCTATACGCCCATTGACCAGGTGCAGGATTTGACCCCGGCACAGTATCAGCCGGATGGCGGTACGGCCCTGTTCGATGCGGTGCTGAGTGGCTTCACCGGCATCGTGGGCTATGGCCAGGATTTACGCAACAACGGCATTCGCACGCGCTCGATTGTGGTGGTGATGACCGACGGCGGCGATAACATGTCTGCCAGCACGGCAGCGGCCGTGAAGACAGTCGCGGGTGATTTGATCCGCCAGGAATTTTACACGCTGGCTTTCGTTGGCCTGGGCGATGAAAAGACCTTCCGCCACATTGCCGATAGCATGGGCTTCCCGGAAGTGCTGACGGTGGCCAACACTGCGGCCGATATTCGTAAAGCGCTGCACATGATCTCTGGCAGCGTCATCCGCACCAGCACCGGGCAGATTGCACCGGGCACGAACAGCTTTTTTAACCCGTAACGGCCGGCGCAGAAAGGCAGCGATGATGATACCACTGCGAGTTCGCAGCGCTCAGGTGATCGGGCTGGATCACCTGCTGCGCCGGATGAACTGCCAGGACAGCCAGGCGGTGATGCAGCAGGGGGCGTATGTGGCGGCCGTGGTGTGCGATGGCTGCGGCGAAGGGCAGCGCTCGGAGACGGGCGCGGCCCTGGCGGCCGCCTTCATCACCGGGCAGGCCCTGGCGCTGCTCCAGGGGGGCTGCCCGCCGGCCGCCATCCCGGCACGGCTGCATGAGCGGCTGCTGGCGTATCTGGAGCAGCTTGTCCGGCTGACGCAGCCGGCCAGCCCGCTGCATTTCATTCAGCAGCATTTGCTCTTTACCATTGTGGGGGTGGTCATCGCCGGTGACGAAGGCGTGATCTTCCACGCCGGGGATGGCCTGCTGGCGCTGGATGACCGGGTGCAGCGGATCGACCGGCACAACCGGCCGGATTACATCGCCTATCACCTGCTGCGTGACCACCTGGCCGCCGATTTTACGCTGCCGGATGGCTTCACGGTGCAGCCGCTGCCGCCGAACTGGCAGCGGCTGGCGCTGGCGACCGATGGCTTTGTGCCGGAACTGCTGCCGCAGGTGTGGAATCAGGCTCATCCGCGCGGTTTGCAGCGGCAGTTGAATGTGTGGGCCGATCAGGAACGGCGTTTTCAGGATGATGCGACGCTGATCGTGATAGAAAGACTGGCACATGAAACAGATCAGGCTTGAAGGCCGCAGCATCACCCTCACCGATCGTCAGGTGATTGGTCAGGGGGGCGAAGCGACGATTTTTCAGCATCAGGGGCAGGCGCTGAAGGTGTATCTGCGGCCGGAGGCGGCCCGGGCCGCCAAGCTGCTGGCGCTGCTGCCGCTGGCGGCCGGGCTGCCGCCCCAGGTGATCGCCCCGCAGCAGCCGGTGTATGATGCCGCCGGCCAACAGGTGATCGGCTTTGCCATGCGCCTGCTGAGCGCAGAGTATGCCGAAGTGCGCCAGCTTGCCTCCCGTAAGCAGCGGGCCCTCACCGGCCTCACCGTGCGCGAGGTGGCGCGGCTGTTTTATCGCGCGGGGCACACCCTGGCCGCCATTCATCAGGCGGGGATGGTGGTGGGTGATCTGAATGACCTCAATCTCATGTTCGGCCAGGGCGATATGCTGTTCATCGATGTGGACAGCTTCCAGTTCGGGGCCTACCCCTGTATGGTGGGCACCGAAGCCTTCATTGATCCGGCGCTGTATAACCGCGATCTGGCGGCTGCGCCGTATTTTCGCCCGGAGCATGACTGGTATTCGTTTGCGGTGCTGGCGTTTAAGTCGCTGCTGCTGGCGCACCCCTACGGCGGCGTGCATCCCACGACGCACCTGCTAACGCAGCGGGCACAGCAGCGGCTGAGCGTCTTCAGCCACCAGGTCACTTACCCCAAAATTGCCTTTCCGCTGGAACTGTTGAACGATGATTTGCTGTACACCTTTGAAGCCTGGTTCGGGCACGGTCAGCGCGGGGTGTTCCCGTTTGCCGCGCTGCTGGATTACGCCGGCGGGCTGCAAACCTGCGCCTTCTGCGGCGAATGGTACCCGGCACAGCGCCCGCGCTGCCCCCACTGCGCGGCGGTGGCCCCGGCGGCGGTGGTGCGTCAGTCCGTTTGCCAGGTGCTGCTGCGGACGGCCGGTAAACTGGTGGCCTGGCAGGTGGAGGATGATACGGCCCGGCTGATCGCCCATGAGCAGGGCCGTGCGGTGCTGTATACGCTCAACGGGCAAACGCCCGCGCCGCCCATGCCGCTGTTCGAAGCGCTGCCGGCTGCCGCTTATGCCTTTCTGGGGGAGGTGCTGGTCATTTCGCCTGCGCCGGACAGCGCCGAACTGCTGCTGGTGGATACTGCCGGCGACCGGCCGGTGCCGCTGCTGCAAACCACCACCGGCGCATTCGGCAACGGTGAGCGTGTTTTTGGCGCGGGGGGCGGCTGGCTGTATCGCCTGGCCAATGGCTATTTGCTGCGCGGCCAGCTTCGCTATGGCCAGCTCGTGGAGCAGGCCGTGATGGCCATCAGCGAGGGGCAAACGTGGCTGCGCGTGTCCCCGGATGGCGCAACGGTCTTCGGCTATTTTCGCGTGTTCGATAGCACCCAGTTCTGGCTGCTGCACGGCCGTACCCGCCTTGATCTGGCGCTCAGCCCGCTGGCAGCCGGTGAATATATGGTTGAGTGCAGCGTGGAATTTGGCGAAAAGTCGCTGCTTATCCTGCGGCTGACGCAGTGGCAGGGGCGGGAACGCCTTTGCCTGGATGAGATTGATCTACAGGGGCAATCCCTGCACACTGAATATCTCACCGATACTGCCGATTTTACCCCGCTGGATGCCCCGGTGTATGCCCGTGACTGGCTGCTGGTGGCCACCGATGCGGGCATTGTGCGCCGGCGTTTGTCCGACCAAACGCGGACGACGTTCACCCAGACGGAGAGCGTCGTCCGCAGCGGCGACCGGCTGTATCGCTATGGCCGGGGCCTGCTGATCCCGGCGGATGACCGGGTGCTGTACGTCACCCCGTGATTTAAACCCCCAGGCGGCTGCGGCGCAGCAGTTCGCCGGTGGTCTGGATCGTCGTCACCTGGTGCCCCGGCAGCGGCAGCATTCGCTCATGCACGGTGTCGATGATCCATTCCTTCTGCGGGAAGAAAGCTTCTTCCAGTTCCGCCGGCGGGGTGATCCAGTTGCGGGCCCCCACCACCGCCACCGGCGCATCCAGATGGCTGAAGGCCACCTGGCTGATGTGCGAGGCCATGGTATGCAGGAAGGAGCCGCGCTCACAGGCATCGGAAGCCAGCAAAATTTTGCCCGTCTTCTGCACCGAGGCGATGATGGGATCATAATTCAGCGGGGTGATGAACCGCGCATCAATCACTTCCACGCTGAGGCCGTACTGCTGTTGCAGCACGTCGGCCGCTTCCAGCGCCCGGTACAGCGTCGCCCCGATGGTGAGCAGGGTGAGGTCGCTGCCGGTGCGGCGCACAGCCGGCTCGCCCAGGGGCACCTCATAATAATCAACCGGCACCCCGCCGGCGACCAGCGTTTCCGGCTCGCTGTACAGCCGCTGGCTTTCAAAGAACACCACCGGGTCGGTGCCACGCAGGGCCAGGTTCAGCATTCCGCGGGCATCGTAGGGCGTGGCCGGGAACATCACCTGTAAACCGGGGATGTGCGCCACCAGCGATGTCCAGTCCTGCGAGTGCTGCGCCCCGTATTTGGCCCCCACCGATACGCGCAGCACCAGCGGCATGGTCAGCACCCCGCCGGACATGGCCTGCCATTTGGCCATCTGGTTAAAGATTTCGTCGCCGGCCCGCCCCATAAAATCGCAGTACATCAATTCCACCACGGCCCGCCCGCCGCACAGCGCATACCCGACCCCGGTGCCCACAATGGCCCCTTCGGAGATGGGGCTGTTGAACAGGCGATGATAGGGCAGGCATTCCGTCAGCCCGCGATACACGCCAAATGCGCCGCCCCAGTCGCGGTTTTCTTCGCCATAGGCAATCATGGTGGGGTCTTCGTAAAAACGGTGGATCATGGCTTCAAACAGCGCTTCGGCATAGGTGAGGCACTGCATTTTGGGCAGGGGCTGGCCGTCTTTTAGCCCGTAACGGTGTTTGCCCTGCGTCACGCTCAGGCGGCTTTGCGCTTTCGGCAGCAGCACTTCCGGCGTGCCTTCCGCCATGCGGTCGCGCTGCTGGCCGGAGAACATCAGGCGGCCGATGCTGTCCACGCTCAGGTTCAGGCGCGGCGAGAGTTCCGGCGCAATGGCCGCTTGCAAAATCAGCGGCAGGCGCTCCGTGATCTCTTTCTGAAGGCTGTCCAGGCGTGTGCCGGTAGCATGGTAATAATCCAGCAGATACTGGCGATAGGTGTGCAGGGAGTCCTGTTCCTGCCACAGGGCGATTTCGCTCTTGTCGCGGTATGAAGAGGCATCGGAAGGCGAATGCCCGGAGAAGCGATAGGTGACTGTATCCAGCAGGACGGGGCCGCGGCCTTCCAGCAGGGTTTGCTTTTTGCGGGCGATGGCATCGGCCACGGCCAGCGGGTTATAGCCATCGACGCGCTCGGCGTGCAGGGCTTCCGGGTTCACCCCCAGCCCCACCCGCGCCAGGATGCCCATGCCCATCGTTTCGCCCTTGGGCTGCCCGCCCATGCCATAAAAATTGTTGATGAAATTGAAGATCACCGGCAGCCCGCCGCCGATGCTCTCGTCCCACAGCGTGCGATATTGATCCATCGCCGCGAACATCATGGCTTCCCACACCGGGCCGCAGCCCATGGAGGCATCGCCAATGCTGGCGATGACGATGCCGCGCCGGCGATTGACGCGCTTGAACAGCGCCGCGCCGGTGGCAATATCCGCCGAGCCGCCCACGATGGCATTGTTGGGCATCACCCCGAAGGGCGGGAAAAAGGCGTGCATGGAGCCGCCCATGCCCCGGTTGAAGCCGGTTTCCCGCCCGAAGATTTCGGCCAGCGTGCCATACAGCACATAATTGATCGCCAGGTCTTTGTGCGTCTGGTGCGGCAGGCGTTCCACCACGCGCAGCGTGGCACCGCCCAGGTACGTTTCCATGATGTGTTGCAGATCGCTCTCCGGCAGCTTTTCGATGGCCGACAGCCCCTTGGCCAGAATCTCGCCGTGGCTGCGATGCGACCCGAAGATGAAATCGTCAACCTCCAGGTGGTAACACATGCCCACCGCGGTACCTTCCTGCCCGATCGACAGGTGTGCCGGCCCGCGATGATTGTAGTCGATGCCCTGGTAGGCCCCTTCGCGCTTGATTTTGTCCAGCATGGTTTCAAATTCGCGGATGTAGAACATATCGCGGTACATCCGCACCAGCGCCGCCGAACCATACTGGCTGGCTTCCTGCACCGGGTCGGGCTGGTAGGCATTGATCGGGATTTCCGGCCCCATCAGCGTGCTGCGCTGCCGTTCTATGGTCGGGTCGATGACGATGGATCTGGGCATGGGTGCGTCCTTTAAGCGCTAACGCAGTTCGTACAGGGTGTCCTTGATGATTTCGGACAGGGTGGGATGGGCGAACAGGAGCTGCTGAATCTCCGGCACGCGGAATTCATCTTCGATCATGGCCGCTGCGCCAAAGATCATGTCGGCACAGCCGGTACCGATCATATGCAGGCCCAGCAATACCTGGCTGTGCGCGTCCACGACGGCTTTACACAGCCCGCGCCGGCCTTCGCTTTCGATGAGAAAGCGGCCGTTGGCGTTCATGGGCAGGCGGGCCACCTGCACGGCATGGCCGCGGGCGCGGGCCTGCTCTTCGGTGAGTCCCACCGAGGCGATCTCCGGCACGCTGTAGACCGGCAGCGGGATCGCGTGGTCGCGCAGCCGGTCGGGGATGCCGGCCAGGTGATGCACGGCGACTTCGGCCATGCGGATAGCGGCATGGGCCCACATGGAGCGCCCGGTTATATCACCGATGGCGTACACGCCGGGCACATTGGTTTGCATGTGGTCATTCACGCGGATACCGGCCGGGGTGTAATCCAGGTCGAGCCGATCCAGACCGGGCAGGCTGAGCGCGGGCCGGCGGCCCTGGCTGATGAGGACGGTATCGGCGGGCAGGCTGTGGCTGTGCCCGTTCTGATGATAATGCAGCGCGGCGGGGGTGATGCGCTCCACCTGTGCTGCGGTGATGAAGGTGACATACGGCATTTCTTTACGCAGCAGCGCGGCCAGTTCGGCATCCAGCGCGGGCAAAATTTC
>JALOOI010000263.1 GCA_025454495.1 Anaerolineae bacterium | reverse complement strand
CATTATGCACTTTTGCGGTAAAATGGGTTAAAAGTGGTTAATGTGCGCCGGTCTATCGTTGACTTTAAACGCATAATATGCGACCATTATGACCTCTTGAGGCTCTTTGGTGAGCTTTCAGGCAGGGCGACTCCGGCGGGTGCAGTCGCCCGCGCCGGCGACCCCGGCAACGATATATACTCAGGGGAGGCAGACCTTGCCATTACACGCTCCAACCGCGTCCACCGCGACCAATTTCAACGTCAAAGCCACGCTCATTTTTGACCGGGATAGCAAAAAGTCCAGCAACCGGCTGATGGGATTGTGGCGCTTGATGCCCGGCTACCGGCTGCGCTATGGCGCGGCGCTGGTCTTTCAGGTCATCGAAGCGCTGATGAACGCGCTCAGCCTGCTGCTGCTCGGCTTCCTGGTGGATTCCGTGCTGCGCCAGCCGCCGGCCGACCTGCTGAATATGCTGGTGCTGGTAGCGCTCGGCTTCATTGGGCTGTCGCTGCTGCGCGGGGCCTTCTCCTTCTTCAGCGGCATCCTCACCGCCGAAGCGGCCGAAGGCGTGGGGCTGCGCCTGCGCGATTATCTGTTCGACCATATCCAGCATCTCAGCTTCACCTATCACGATCATATGAAGACCGGCGAGCTGATCCAGCGCGTCACGTCCGATATTTCGTCCATCCAGCGTTTCTTCTCCGAACAGGCCATCGGCATCGGCCGCATTGTGATTCTGTTCGTGGTGAATGTGGCGGCGCTGCTGGCGCTGCACTGGCAACTGGCCATCTTCTCGGTGCTGGTGGTGCCGCTCATCGCGGTCATGTCCATGTATTTCTTTCGCCGCGTCAGCGTGGCGTGGGATTTATTCCAGGACCAGGAGGGCAAGCTCTCCAGCACCCTGCAGGAGAACCTCACCGGCGTGCGCGTGGTGAAGGCCTTCGCCCGCCAGGAATACGAAATCAACAAGTTTGAGAAGGAGAACAGCGAGCGCTTTCGCCTGGGCGTGGCCTTCATGCGGCTGCACGCCGTGTACTGGCCGCTCACCGATCTCATCACCGGCTTCCAGATGCTGTTTGGCTTTCTGGCGGGCGGGCTGCTGGTCATCAACGGCCAGGTGGCACTGGGCGATACGGTCATCATGACCGGCAGCCTCACCCTGGGCGAGTACATCGCCTATGTGGGCATCATCGGCTGGATCATCAACCCCATGCGTAACCTGGGCCGGCTCATTGTGCAGGTCAGCACCGGGCTGGTGTCCTATGACCGCCTGGCGGAGATCATGGTGGAAGACTGGGAAGACCTGGGCAAAACGCAAACGCCGCCCCTGAACGACCTCACCGGCCGGGTGGTGTTCGACCGCGTTTCGTTTGAATATGAGCCGGATAAGCCGGTGCTGCGCGACATCAGCTTCACCGTGGAGCCGGGGCAAACGGTGGCCCTGCTCGGTTCCACGGGGTCGGGCAAGACCTCGCTGGTGGCGCTGCTGACGCGCTTCTACGACCACACCGGCGGCAGCATCACGCTGGATGGCGTGCCGCTGGCGCAGTTCCCGCGCCACTTTTTGCGCCGGCACATCGGCATTGTGGAGCAGGAGCCGTTCCTGTTTTCGCGCTCGCTGCGCGAGAACATCACCTACGGGGTGCAGCGCGAGGTGAGCGATGAGGAAGTGTACGCCGCCGCCCGCGCCGCCGCCGCCCACGATTTCATCCAGAAGTTCCCGGAAGCCTACGGGACGATCGTGGGGGAACGCGGGGTGACGCTCTCCGGCGGGCAAAAGCAGCGCGTGGTGCTGGCACGCACCCTGCTCAAAAATCCGCGCATCCTCATTCTGGATGATGCCACCTCCAGCGTGGACACCGAGACGGAATCGCAAATTCGCACGGCGCTGGATACGCTGATGCAGCGCCGCACCAGTTTCATCATCGCGCATCGCATCCAGAGTGTGATGAATGCCGACCTGATCCTGGTGCTGGACAAAGGCGCAATTGTGCAGCGCGGCACCCACGCACAGTTGATGCAGGAAGACGGCATCTATCGCCGCACGTATGACATGCAGGCGCGTATTGAAACTGAACTGGAAATGGAGCTAAGCCGTGTCGGATAATTTCGGCTTTGAAGAAGAAGAATTTCAGGGTAGCTGGAACGGGCGCACGCTTATACGCATCGGCAAACTGCTGCGCCCGCACTGGCGTTCTACCCTGGGCTTTATGGTGGCCATCGGCATTGTGGCCGCGGTGGAAGCCTTCGAGACGTACCTGGTGAGCCGGGCGATTGATGAAGGCCTCAGCGCCGGCGACCCGCAGCGCCTGGGCGAAATTTTGTCGCTGTACGCGGTGGCCACGGCCACGCTCGCGGCCTTCGTCTTCGTGTTCATCTACCTCACCGGGCGGCTGGGGCAGCAGGTGCAGTATGACCTGCGCCGGCGCATCTTCAACCACCTGCAAACGCTCTCGCTGGGCTACTACAACCGCACCCCGGTGGGCTGGATCATGTCGCGCGTCGTGTCCGACAGTGAGCGCATCGCCGACCTCATTTCGTGGGGCGTGCTGGACATCACCTGGGGGGTGATGAACATCAGCACGGCGCTGTTCTTCATGCTCACCATCAACGCGCAGCTCACGCTGGTGGTGGTGCCGCTGGTGCCGGTGCTGCTCATCATCGCCACCTGGTTCCAGGCGCGCATTCTGGTGGGCTTCCGCGAAAGCCGCAAAGCCAACAGCAAAATCACCGGCAATTACAACGAAATGATTACCGGCGTGCGCGTCATCAAAGCCCTGGGGCGCGAAGAAAGCTCCATCCAGGAATTTGGCAGCCTCACGCGCAATATGTACAGCGCTTCCTACAGCGCGGCCTGGTACTCGGCGCTGTTCATGCCCTCGGTGATGGTGTGCAGCGCGGTGGCCGTGGGCGCGGTGGTGTACTTCGGCGGGCGCAATGTGGAGACGGTGACGGCCGGCGGCATGAGCATCGGCCAGATTCAGGCGTTTGTCTCTTACATCACCTTCATGATGTGGCCGGTGATGGAGATGGCGCGGGTGTTCGCCAGTATGCAGCACGCCATCGCCTCGGCAGAGCGCTCGTTCTCGCTGCTGGATACGAAAGCGGACATTGTGAACCGCCCCGACGCGGCCGATCCGGGCACGCTGCGCGGCGACATCGTGTTCGACAATGTGACCTTTTACTACGATGAGAACAAGCCCGTGCTGACCAACTTCAACCTGCATGTGAAAGCAGGCGAAATGGTGGCGCTGGTGGGCGAAACCGGCGGCGGTAAATCGACCATTGTCAACCTCATCTGCCGCTTTTATGAGCCGCGCAGCGGCACCATTCGCATTAACGGGATGGATTATACGCAGATGACGCTGCACGGCATTCACTCGCGGACGGGCATCGTGCTGCAAACGCCGCACCTGTTCAGCGGCAGCATCCGCGAAAACCTGCGCTACGGCCGGCTGGATGCCACCGATAGCGAGATCGAAGAAGCGGCGAAGCTGGCCGGGGCGCACGACTTCATCATCACCTTTGACAAAGGGTATGATACCGACGTGGGCGAAGGCGGCGGGCTGCTCTCGGTGGGGCAAAAGCAGCTCATCAGCCTGGCGCGGGCCGTGCTGGCGAAGCCAGAAATTTTCGTCATGGATGAGGCGACTTCCAGCGTGGACACGCTCACCGAGGCGTTGATCCAGAAAGGCATGGAAGCGCTGATGAAGGGGCGCACCAGCTTCGTCATCGCGCATCGCCTGAGCACCATTCGCAGCGCCGACCGGATCGTGGTCATTGAGGGCGGTCAAATCGCCGAGATGGGCAATCATCAGGAACTGCTGCGGCAAAAGGGGCACTACTACAATCTGTACACCAAACAATTCCGCCAGGAGCGCGAGGCCGCCTACACCCGCGAGGGCACGCCGGAGCAGGCGCAGCCGCTGGCGGCCGGGCTGTAGGCGGCGGGCCGGGGGGCTGCCCCCGGCCGCCATGAGGGACGCTTAATCGTCATCTTCGCCGGTGCGCCGCGTCTTGCTGCGCCCGGCTTTACGTTTCCGATCATACTGTTCCATGTCCCACACCTGGCCATCGCGGCGGCGGCGCGGGAACATGGCCGCTTCTTCCTGAACTTCTTCGATCAGGGCGGGGCCGCCGTCGGCACGCTTCAGCGCGTCCCGCCGGCTGCGGTTGCGGCGCAGCAGCGCTTCTTCATAGTCCAGATAAAGGTCATCATACTTATTGAGTGACATAGTCGGTCGTGATCCTGAAAAACTCATACCTGCTTCTGATGCGAACAGCGGGGCGGCACACCGGCCGCCGGTTGAAAAGATTGCCCCCGCCCTGCTATCCGGGGGGAGAAGACAAACAGCAGGGCAGGGGTCAGCAATCCCGTAGGTTAAGCGGCACCCATCGCCCGGCGATGTTGTGCCAGTTCCCGCAGGCGGCGCACCCGTTCTTCGGTGGGGGGGTGCGTGCGGAACAGGTCAACCAGACCACCCGCGCCGGCCAGAGGGTTGATGATGTACTGATGGGAGGTAGCCGGGTTAACGTGCGGCACGGCTCCCATCTGGAGGCGCTGCTGGCTCCACTGTTCAATTTTTTGCAGCGCACTGGCCAGCGCCAGCGGGTCGCCCAGGATGGCCGCGCCATCGGCATCGGCGACGAATTCGCGGGCGCGGCTGATGGCCATCTGGATAATCATGGCGGCGATGGGCGCGGTAATCATCAGCAGAAAGCCGCTGATGAGCGCGCCGGGGCCATTGTCTTCATCGTTGCCGCCGAACAGTGCGCCCCAGAAAGCCATATCCGCCAGCATGGAGATAGCGCCGCCAATGGTGGCCGCCAGGCTGGAGATGAGGGTATCGTAATTTTTGATGTGGGCGATTTCGTGCGCCATCACGCCGGCCAGTTCGTCCCGGCTGAGCAGATGCATGATGCCGGTGGTGGCCGCCACTGCGCCGTTGGCCGGGTTGCGCCCGGTGGCGAAGGCGTTGGGCATATCGCTCTGGATGATGTACACCTTCGGTTTGGGGATGCCGGCGTTCTGCGCGAGCTGCGCCACCATGCGATGCAGTTCCGGGGCCTGCTGTTCGTCCACGGCCTGCGCCCCGCTAAAACGCAGCGCCAGCGAAGCCGAGAAATACCACGCGCCCATGTTCAGCACGATGGCGAACATAAAGGCGACGATCATGCCGCCGGTGCCGCCGATCAGCGAGCCAATCAGCACGAACAGCCCGGTGAGCGCCCCCAGCAGCAGTGCCGTTTTCATCGAATTCTGTGTGTTCATCCTGCTGTCTACTCCTGAAACTGAACCATGTCTCTGATATTTATGATCTACATCTTAAATATTAACGCCGCAAAAAAATGCTGAGAAGCCCATGAAAAATTTTGATTTCCCGGCCGCGCTCGCAATCGCGGCTGCGGCCGGGGCGGGTG
>JALOOI010000064.1 GCA_025454495.1 Anaerolineae bacterium | reverse complement strand
CCCGGTGTCACCAGCCGCAGGAACATCTGGCGGGCCAGCGCCTGCCCGTCACGGCTTAGCCCCAGAAAGATTTCTTCCGCCCGCCGGGCCAGCGCCCCGGTGGTTTTACCCAGGGCTTCGTAGGCTGCGCGGGTGAGCAGCCGCCCCTCGCGCTGTTCAAATAATTCAGTGAGTGCATATTGCAACAGCGGCAGCGCCCCTGGCTGGTAATGAACATCGCTCACAATCGAGGCGACCAGCCCCGGCTCAAACACGACTCCCATGCGCGTGGCCGGCGCGGCAATTGCTCGTTCCAGCTCTTCGGCAGAGAGGGGCAGCACCGTTTCCAGGCGCTGGCGCAGCAGTTCCCCAAACTGTGCGTAATGCAGCGGGCGATCATAAAAGTCGGCCCGCAGCGTGACGATGACCCGGATGCGGCTGCGCGGCGCAGTCACCGCATGGTACAGCAGTGCCAGCAAATGGCTGCGGGTGGTTTCGTTTTCCACCAGAGTAAATACTTCTTCGAACTGGTCAATCACCAGCAGTAAATCGCTGCCATCCTCAGGCAGGATCAGGCTGGCCAGCCGGCTTAAGCCGCGTTCATCGCGCTCCAGGTGTTCACGAATGTTGGCGCTGTGGTGGGCGGCAATCTTCATCAGCGCCACCTCCAGTTCATCCAGGGGCTGTGCCCCGGGCAGCATGTCCACGATGAACCACTTTTCCGACCCCGGCAGTTCACCGCGCCACAGCGCCGGGATAAGCCCGGCTTTGACCAGGCTGGACTTGCCGCTGCCACTGGGCCCGACGACGGCCAGAAAGCGGCCGTAGTCGCCGGTTTCGCCCAGGCGTTTCACCAGCCGCGCGGTGATCTTTTCACGCCCGAAGTAATCCTGATGATCGGCCGCGGTAAAGGCTCGCAGTCCTTTGTAGGGATTCTCCGGCTGAAATGTTTCCGTCGGCAGCGGCACCGGCGCGGCCAACGGACTGCTGCCGGTCAGCAGGTTTAAGTCGCGGGCGCGTACCATCGCCTGCACACGGCTGCGCACGCCCAGTTTGCGGTAAATTTGGGTGATGTACCATTTAACCGTACCCACCGTCATGAACAAATCATCCGCAATTTGCCGGTTAGAATTACCGGCGATGATGCGCTGTAAAATATCCTGCTCGCGCAGCGTCAGCAGTTCAACCACAGTGGGCGTTTCGGCCTCCGGGCGGCGCAGCGCCTGGCGAAATGCGGCCGCCAGTTCCAGCACATCGGCATAACGGTGGGCCGGGTTTTTGGCCGTGGCTTTCTGGATAACGGCATTCACGGCCTCCGCGATGTCGTCGGGCAGTGTGGTCAGTTCTGGCAGCGGATCATTGAGATGTTTATAGAGGCGTTCCACCGGGGATAGCTGTGGAAAGGGATGTTCGCCGGTGAGCAGTTCGTACAGCACCACGCCAAAGCTGTAAATATCGGTGCGCGGTGTGACGATTTCGCTGCGGGCCTGCTCCGGCGCGAGATAATCCATCGACCCGACGATGGCATCCAGTTCAGTGTTGGACTGGCCCTGGCTGCCCAGGTCTTTGGCAATGCCAAAATCGGCCAGGTAAGCATTGCCGTCCTCATCCAGCAGGATATTCCCTGGCTTCAGATCACGGTGAATGATGTCGCTGCGGTGTGCGGTCGCCAGCGCCCCGGCAATCTGGTCTACCAGCAGTACCGCGGCCGTCGGCTCAAACGGGCCCTGGTTCAGCGCATCGCGCACACTGCCGCCTTTCAGCCAGCGCATCACCAGGTATGCGCCGTCGGGGTCGCGCCAGTAATCATACAGCGGAATAATGTGAGGGTGTTCCAGCCGGGCGATTAACTGCGCTTCGGTCTCAAAACGCCGGATAAAATCCGGGTGGCTGGCGTAGTGTGGCAGGATAAATTTGATCGCCACCTCGCGCCCGATGGTGGATTGATAGGCGCGATACACTGCGCCGAACCCGCCTGCGCCGATGCGCTCACGCAGTTCATACCCTTTCAAGTGGCTGCCCGGTACCGGTTCCATGTCTGTGCCTTTTGCATCACGGATTTACCCCTATTATAGACACAGTGACAGGCCCGGTGAGCAGATTCCTGACTTTTTCCTGACCCCCCGGCCGGCAGAAAACCGGCCCGGCCAGCCGGTGCCCGGTGCTGGCCGCCTGGGGTGGCCTTCATTTTATGTGTGGGAGGGCAACAAAACCCGTGGAGAATAAAAATACCCTCTTTGCAGAGGGTATTCTGGCTTGCCCCATAGGAGACTCGAACTCCTGTTTCCGCCTTGAGAGGGCGATGTCCTGTACCGCTAGACGAATGGGGCCAGTGCCAGCATTGTAACCGCTGCGCCTGGCAGCGTCAAGATGAGGCCAGCGGCGGCAAAAAGCCGATGCTGGTTTTCACCCGGGCCAGCGTGGCATCGGCGACAGCATGGGCGCGGGCCGCGCCATCGGCCAGAATACGATCCAGATAGCCCGGCTCATGCATCAGCCGGTGATGCGTTTCCTGCAACGGGCGCAGATGTTCGATAATGAGTTCCGCCACCCCTTTTTTGAGGTCGCCGTAGCCGCGGGCGCTGGCAAAATGCGCTTCCACCGCCTCCCGTGATTGGCCGCTGAACGCCTGGTAAATGGTCAGCAGGTTATTCACCCCGGCTTTTTCTGGCTCATCGCTGAAGCGAATATCCCGGCCGGAGTCGGTGACGGATTTCATCACCTTTTTACGGATGACATCCGGCGTATCCAGCAGGTAAACCGCGTGATATTCCGACTCATCGCTTTTGCTCATCTTGGCCGTCGGGTTATCCAGCCCCATGATGCGTGCGCCGGCTTCCGGGATCATCGCTTCGGGCAGGACGAAGGTTTCGCCGTACAGATGGTTAAAGCGCTGGGCCAGATCGCGGGTTAATTCCAGGTGCTGCCGCTGATCGTCACCCACGGGGACTTCATGCGCCTGGTACAGCAGAATATCGGCGGCCATCAGGGACGGGTAATTGAGCAGGCCCGTGCCGATCGAATCTTGCTGCTGCTTCGCTGATTTATCCTTGAACTGGGTCATACGCTGCAACCAGCCAATGGGAGTCATGCAGGTTAAAATCCACGCCAGCTCCGCGTGGGCGGCCACATGGGACTGCACGAAGATCGCGGCTTTGTCCGGGTTGAGGCCGGCAGCCAGGTAAATCGCGGCGACTTCGCGGGTTTTGTGGCGCAGGTCATCCGCATTTTGGGGCACGGTGATGGCGTGCATATCCACCACGCAGAAGAAACAATCATAGCGATCCTGGCGGGCCACCCACTGCTTCAGCGCCCCCAGGTAATTGCCAATCGTCAGGCTGCCACTGGGCTGAATGCCAGAGAGAACACGTTTTTTGGCGGTCATCGTTCATTCCTGTGTGAGATTGATAAAAAGGCTCAGGTCAGCCGCTGGCGATCCAGCGTTTGCTGGTTCAGGCGTGTTACGCTTAAGCCGATCACATCCTGAAGGCGCTGCTGCGTTTGCGCGGCCGCGGCCAGAAATTGCCCGGCATCATCATAGTCGCCCGTCTGGATGAGTAGCGCCGCCAGATTGCTCTGCGCCCGCGCCAGCGCGTACACATCACCGGCCCGCTCGAAGAACTGCACGGCATTTTCAAAAGCGGTGATGGCGGCCGGGTGCGGCTGCGCTTCGTAACTGCGCCCAATTATAGTCTGAACCAGCCCTCTGTCCAGCAGGCTCAATGAGGCGGCTTCCAGCGTGCGGGCAAGCTGGCGACAGGCGGGCATCTGGTTGAGCAGCAAATACAATTCCATCCGCAGGATGAGCAGCGCGGTATTCGTCTCGTCCTCATCGAGATGACGCAGATAGTCCCCGGCGCGGGCGGCATCCTGCGTATCAATGGCGATTTGCAGCATTTCGGCGGTGATGCGCTGCGCCAGCGCTGCCTGGCGATAGTGCCGGGCCAGCCGCTGCGCCCGTTCAAGCTGTTCCAGCGCTGTTTGATAGGCCCCTACCAGGCGGGCCGCAATGGCATATTCCACCATGACGGCCGTTTGCTGTTCAAAGTGCCCGGCCTGGCCGGCTTCCGCCAGTAATGCCTGGAACAGCGGCGCGGCCGCCAGCATATCGCCGCTTTTCCGCAGGCAAATGGCATACAGCAGCCGGGTTTCAAAACGATCCGGCGGGTAGCGGCGGAACACATCCAGCCCGCGCTCTGGCTCAAGCTGGATGAGCTGCTGCCAGTCCTGCCGCTGCTGAAGCCAGTCCTGCACCAGCGCTGGCGGCAGCGGCAGCCAGGCAGTATCGGCCAGCCGCGCCAGCCACCACAGCGGCGGAGCGCCAAAATGTGCCAGGCACAGGGCCACATCCTCGTGCAGCGCGGCCAGCATGGGCGGCACCGCCTGGCAGCCCTGCGCGATGTACTGCGCGGCGCTGGTCATCAGGCGGTACTCGCCGCTGTCCGGCAGATAATCCAGCAGCGCCAGCGCCAGCAGCCGGGGCATGGCCCGGGCCGCCACCGGCGGCAGGCTGTACAGATGCCCGGCGCTGACCGGGGACAACACCGCCAGCAGCCGCCATACCTGCTGCACGTCTGGCGTACAGCGGGCATACAGCGCCTCGTACATACTGGCGAGGACGGGGCCGTGAAAAAAATCGTGGTTGTCCTGTTCCAGATGGGCCAGCGCCAGCCGCATGGCCGCCGGATTCCCGTCGGTGAGGGCCCGCAGGCTGCCGGCATAATCTTCTGCTGCGGTCACGTCCAGCCGGCGCTGCTGCAAATGTTGTTGGACGAAGGCGCTGGCTTCCGCCGCGTTCAGTCCGGTCAGCCGGTAGTGAGTACATGGCGCTTCGGTCGCCAGCAAACGCTGCCCGGCAATCAACGTTCGGGCATGGCTCAGCAGCGCCAGCAACTGCCGCCAGTCCGGCGCGGCAATGTCACCCAGGCTTTCCAGACCGTCAATGACGATCATCACCTGGCGGGCCTGCATCACCGCGGCCACGCTCAGGCGTGACCCGGCCGGCACCAGCCATCTTTGCAGGCGCTGATAAATGGCCTTCAGGCTGGCAGGCTGCTCGATCCACAGCAAATCATCCAGCGCATCGGCAGCGATCCAGCCGCGCACCACCTGCCGCAGCAGCGCCGATTTACCGCTGCCCGGCAGCCCGCTGATGCCGACAATGTGCCCCTGGCGCAGGTCAGCTTCCAGCCGGGCCAGGATATCCTGGCGGCCGATGAACGGCTGCGCGTCCTGCTGGGGAATTTGGGCCAGCATCTGGCGGTGACGATAGCGCCGGCGGGCCTGCCATTCCACAGCCATCAGCCGCTGCGTGAGGCGTTTTAGCCCGTGCTGCCGGTAACGATACAGGGTGCGCGTCTCCACGGCCGCCAGCGCACAAAAATCGCGCTGCGTCAGGTTCAGGTCGGGCCGCGCATACGTATGATAAAGCAGGCTCCACGCCAGCAGTTCCGGCGCTTTCTGGCGGGCATCGCGGGTAATATCCACACTGGCCGCTGCCCGCGAACAGCCCGCGGCCGGCGGTGGCAATCCGGCAACGGCGCGCTGTGCCGTCAATTCATTCGTGATAAGTTCTGTAAGAATAATAGATAAGGCGAATTCCCGTGCAGTCACAGCGGCTGGCAGCGCGGGATCGTCCAGAAATTCATCCACCACGGTTAAAGCATAGAGGGGTTTCGCGTCGGGGGTGGCGGTGGTGCTGTACAGCAGGGTTTCCAGCGCCGCCGCCACGCTGACGGTCGAAATCAGCGGTGCTGCTACCACAGGGCATCCGGGAAGGTGTTCACGCCGGCATTTTTACCGATCCGTTTGTACATCTGGAAGCCGGTAAAGGGGTGCCCCAGGATGCCATCATGAATGGCCCACGCCCGGCCGCGCACGCTCTGCCAGGCATCCGGCTGGCGAAACGGGTTGCCCGCGGCCAGCCGCCGGTGAAACTCCCCGCCCGGCTGAAATTCGCGGTGGATGGTTGCCATCTCCTTCTGGCCGCGCAGATAGGCAAAGCCGTAGCGCTCGAAAATGATGGCATTGTGGTAGGCCAGCGGCTCGATGAAGAACAGATCATGCCCCATGCGGCGCACAAAATCCTCAAAAATGGGCACCGAGCGCTTAAAAGCCCGTCGTCCGCGGCGGATTTGCCCCGGTGCCAGCCCGGCCTGCATCGCGGCCAGCTCCGCCGGAATGTTGCGCCCGCTGGTGCCGAAATGGGTGCTGTTGCCCTGGGCATCCACGTCAATATTGAAGCGCGGCGCGTCCGGGTCGTTCACCACCACCAGCAGCACCAGGAGCTGGTTGTTGAAGGTATCCGCCATATTCAGGTACAGCAGCGGGTCGCGGTCCAGGGCTTCGCGCCGCACGATGATCTCCACCGCCCGGCTGCCAGCATGAGCCACCACCTGGATCACCGGATGACCATTGTATTCATGCGTCAGCGGGTCAATGCCAAATTCGATGAAAATTTCATCCGGCAGCAGTGTCGTGTACACCGCCAGGCGCTGGTCTTCCGGCAGGCGATTGATGCCGCGGATGGAATCGGGCCATACGTCAGGGATCAATCGTCACCTTTCAGGGCACGCTGCATATCACGATCGGCATCTTTCCGGGCGATGTCGGCCCGTTTTTCGTACTGCTTCTTGCCTTTGGCCAGGGCAATTTCCACCTTGGCTCGCCCTTTTTCCAGGTATACCTGCGTGGGCACGATGGTATAGCCGCGCTCGCGTACTTTACTCATAATTTGCCCGATCTCGCGCCGGTGCAGCAGCAGCTTGCGCGGGCGCATGGGGTCGCCATGCCCGAAGACCGCCGCTTTTTCGTAGGGCGAAATGTGGACGTTCAGCAGCCACAGTTCACCATTTTTCTCCTGCACGAAGCCATCGCGCAGGTTAATACGGTTTTCGCGGATGGATTTAATCTCAGAACCCATCAGCACCAGCCCGGCCTGATACGTGGTGAGCAGTTCATAATCGTGGCTGGCCTTGCGATTGTGGCTGATGACTTTAATGCCGGTTTTCATGGTGTGGTTTCCTGCCTGCTGAGGAGGGATTGTAAATGGTGCAGCGCCTCCCCGCTTTCCACATCGCGCCCGTCTTCGGCCGGGATCATGGCAATATCCGGCTCCAGCCCCACGCCATCCAGCGGCGCACGCGACGGCGTAAACCATTCCGCCGAGGTGACATGAATGGAGGAGCCATCGCTGAGGGTGTAAATTTGCTGCACCGTGCCTTTGCCATAGGTCTTCTGGCCGATGAGAATCCCCCGGCCCCGGCTCTGGATGGCTCCCGCGACGATTTCCGCTGCGCTGGCAGTACGGTTATTCACCAGCACCACCAGCGGCAGGTCTGCCAGCACGCCGCCGGCCGGCGCTTCAAAGGTGCGCTCATCGCCTTTGCTCTTTTCGTAGGCGATCACCCCGCCATCAAAGAACTGCCCGGCCACCTGGATCGACTCATCCAGCAGCCCGCCGGTATTGTTACGCATATCCACCACACTGGCGGCGATGCCCTGCGCTTTCAGTTCCGCCACGGCGGTTTTTAGCTCATCCGGGGTGCGGTTGGTGAAGCGCAAAATTTGAATGTAACCGATGCGCTCATCCTCGGCCAGCACCCGCCACAGCACCGAGGGCACATTAATCACATCAAACAGGATGAACAGCGTTTTTTCCTCGTTAACGCTGCGGATGGTAATTTCTACGCCGCTGCCCGCTTTCACTTCGCCCCGCAACTGCTGGTCTACCGCATCCTGCTGATCGGTGGGCTGGACGGGGGTGCCATTGATGGCCAGCAGCACATCGCCATCCACAATGCCCGCCGCCAGCGCCGGGCTGTCCGGGTAGGGAGCGAGCAAGAATTGCCCCAGTTCGTCGCGCCGCAGCAGCACCCCGATGCCGCCATACGTCCCGGCCAGCACATCGGCTTCGCTGCGGGCCACCGGCGGCTCAATGAAGAAGGTGTTACCGTCCCCCAGCACTGCCAGCATCCCGCGGATCGCCCCATAATCGCGCTGTGTTGCGTCTGGCTGCGGCCGCAAATAGACCTGGTCGATGATGCGCTGTACTTCACCGAGCAGCGGGTAAGCATAGTTGCTGCCCTCAGCACGCACCGGCTGCGCCTGCGTCAGATCGCGCACCAGAAAGCCGGCAGCGAAGACAACGGCCAGCACCAGGCCGGCAGCGCCTCCCAGGATGATGGAACGAGCGATCTCTGATTTCTTCATGCTTTTATCCATGAAACCGGGATAAAATGGACTATCATGCTGGCCGGTAGCAGGCAGCGGCTGTTCGTAGTTTAATGATGGAAGTGGTATCACAACAGGGTCAGAGTTCTTATGGCAGAGAAACAGCCGCTGGTGCTGGTGGTTGACGATCATTACCCCGCTGCCGAAATGGTCAGCCGCCTGTTTATGGGCAACCAGTATCGGGTGATCTGTGCTTATAATGGCGAAGATGCCCTGCGGCAGATTGCGCAGACCGTGCCGGATTTAATCCTGCTGGATGTGATGATGCCGGGGATGAGTGGCTTTGAAGTGCTGGAAAAACTGCGCCAGGATGCCAGCACGGCGAATATTCCCGCCATCATGGTCACGGCGAAAGATGCCCCCGCGGATATTGAATACGGGCTGAACCTGGGCGCGGATGATTACCTGACCAAGCCGGTGGAACCGCGCGAACTGCTGGCCCGCGCCCGCAGCAAGATCGAAGCGCACCGCCTGCGGCAGGCCCTTCAGCGCCGCACCCGTGATCTGGAATCGCTGTTGTACGTGGGCGAGCAGCTCAATAATCAGCGTCATGTTCAGGAACTGCATCACCTCATCATGCAGCTCATGCTGGCGCTGCTGCCGGGCGATTTTGCCTGTATCCTGCCGCTGGATGAGGCGCGGCAGCCGGCGCAACTTCAGCACCTGGCCCGCAGCGGCACCCTGCCCGATACCACGCTGGAGATCAGTCCCATCTTTGAGGCGGTGCAGCAGCAAAGCTGGCTGCAATGGACAGATGAGAACGCCTCCGATCCACGTCTGGCGCACGGGATGGCCGTGGCCCTGCAATACGATGAGCAAATGACCGGCATTCTGCTGATGTGCGGCCCGGAACCCTATGATGCCCATCATGTGCGGCTGTTTCAGGGGATCGGGCGGCAGGCCTCCCTGGCGGCCCGTAATGCCGAACTGTACGAAATTCAGGTACGCTATGCCGAAAATCTGGAAGCGATGGTCGCCGAGCGCACCCGCGAACTGCAATCGGCCCAGGAACTGCTGATACGCTCCGAGAAGCTGGCTTCCATCGGGCGGCTGGCGGCCGGCATCGCCCACGAAATCAACAATCCGCTTCAGCCGATTCTGGTCATCATGGAACTGATGGTTGAAGATATTCAGTCCGGCGCTCCCATTGCCCTGCACGATGTGCAGGAAACGCTGGCCAGCGCCCGCCGCATCAAGCGCACCGTGGAGCGCCTGCTTCAGTTCACCCGCAAGCGCGACCAGAAAGCGCCGGATATGGAGCTGCTGCCCATCGCCGCCGTGCTGGACAATGTTATCGCGCTCAGCAGCAAATATTTTGAGCAGGAAGGCATCGGGCTGAAGACGGAGCTTGACCCGGCGCTGCACGTGTACGGCAACCGCGATCAACTGGAGCAGGTGTTCTTAAATCTCATGCTGAATGCGCGGGCGGCCATGCAGCGCGGTGGTCTGCTGACCATCCATGCCTATCTGCATCAGGAGCGCAACATCATCCTGTTCCAGGACACCGGCACCGGGATTGCGCCGGAGGTGATGAGCCGCATTTTTGAGCCTTTTTTTACCACGCGGGACAATGGCAACGGACTGGGTTTGTTCATCAGCCACGAGATCATTCAGAATCATAATGGGGCCATCTACGTGGAAAGCCAGCCGGGACAGGGCACGCTGATTACCATTGTGCTGCCGGCGGCCATGGATGTGATTGATCCACGCTGAACCGGCCGGCGGGCGTTTGCCGGCCGGCCGCCTCATGTCCTCAGTCCACCGGCTGCCACAGGCGCTGAAATTCACGGAAATCAATTTCGCCACGGGCATAGGCCCGGGCTGTATCGCTGGCGACAGCAATGGTGCGGCCGGGGGCGCTGCTGCCACATTCGCCAAGGCTCACCCCGAAGGCTTCCAGGTCGCTGCTCAGCGTTTCGGACTGGCTGACGAGGATTTCCATCACTTCGGTCAGCACGCGGCTGGCTTCTGGCCCCGGTACCGCGCAGGTGCGTACCACCAGGGTATTGCCGGCGGCTGTGGTCTGCGTCTGGATACCGTCCGGGCGGCTCACAGAATAATCCACCAGCGCCGCATACAGCGCCTCCAGCGGATCAACGGTAATCTCAGCGGTGCCGGCCGGCGCGACCGTTTCCGCCGTGGCCGCCGCCATGTCAGTCGCGGCCGCCAGTTCTGGCGTGGGGCTGGCCGCTTCCTCGGTGGCGCTGGCGGCTTCGGTGGCCAAAATGGCCGGTTCTTCCGTTGTCGGTGCAGCCGCTTCTTCAGTGGCGCTGACGGCTTCGGTGGCCAAAATGGCCGGTTCTTCGGTCGCCGGTGCGGCCACTTCTTCAGTGGCGCTGGCGGCTTCGGTGGTGAGCGCGGCTTCCTGCGTTACGGCGGCAGCGGCATCCAGTGTCGGGGTCAGCAAACCGGCGGCGACTTCAGTAACCGGCGGGGTATCGGCCGGCTGATTGCTGAGGATAAGCAGCAGACCCAGCAAAATGATCGCCACCAGCGCCACCAGCCCGATCAGGCGCAGCGGCAGACCGCCCCGCCCTGCCGGGGTCGCGGCCGCCGCCTCTTCAAAATCGCCATCGCTAAAGTCATCGTCGGTATCTGTGCCAGCCGTGACCGGCTGCGGCAGTCCTGGCAGTGTGGGCGGCGGCGCGACGGGCCGCAGGGGCTTCAATGCCGGGCGGGCTTCCTCCACCCCCTCGCCGGTGATCTGGCGATACAATGCCGCCGCACCGGGATAGTCCGGTTCCAGCGCCAGCACTTGCTCCAGCGCCTCCCGCCCGGCGGCCTCGTCTTCGGCAGCATGAGTAGACAACCACCAGACATCCGGGTTGCTGGCCTCGCTTTGCAGCAGCGGCTCCAGCAGGGTTCTGGCTTCGGCAAGCTGGCCATCTTCGATTAAAGCGTGTATCCGGTTGAGGGTGGCGGTTAAATCGCTCATACGCGCAGAAGTCTCCAATTTGGCTGTGCAGACTGCCCATGGGTGAAATGACTCGCAGGTGCTGGCAATCTGCCACAAGTTTACATCTGTACGACATCCGCCGCAACCAGAACAAACAAAAATCGCTCATAAGAGAGCGATTTTCGCGTTTATGGTGTCCTGGAGAGGACTTGAACCTCCACCCTGTAAAGGACATGGCCCTCAACCATGCGCGTCTGCCAGTTCCGCCACCAGGACAGGTGTGGTTGAATTATAGCCCGCTGCCTGGCAGAGTCAACCCGGTATTTTCGGCGTGCCGGCCATCGGGTAAACTCCCCCTTTGAGGTTGATGCTGGTGAGCAGTGTTCAGGAAGGCTGAAAGCTATGCGAATTGCTGTGGATGCGATGGGCACGGATGCGCGTCCGGTACCCGATGTGGCCGGCGCGGTGCTGGCGGCCCGCGAAACCGGCGATCATATGCTGCTGGTGGGCGACGAAACCCGTATCCGTGCGGAACTGGCCAAACACCCGTCCGAGGGGCTGAAGCTGGAGGTCATCCCGGCCCGGGAAGAAGTGCTGATGACCGATAAGCCCTCGCAGGTGCTGAAGAATAAACCGGAATCGTCGCTCCATGTGGGCATCAACCTGGTCAAAAACGGCCAGGCCGATGCCTTCGTGACGATGGGCAACACCGGCGCGACTCATGCCATTGCCACCCTGGGCATTTTACGTCGTATTCCGGGTGTCAAACGGCCGGCGCTGGCCATCATTTACCCGGTCAGCGGCCGGCCGGTGGCCTTTCTGGATATGGGGGCCAATGCCGATTCTAAAGCCGACTGGCTGGAACAATTCGCCATCATGGGCAGCCTGTATGCCGAAATTGAACTGCAAAACCACAGCCCGCGCGTGGCCACCCTCTCCAATGGTGAAGAAGAAGGCAAGGGCAACCAGCTTGTGCGCGAAGCCCAGGAACGCATTGCCGGCACCGGTTTAAATTATATCGGGCATATTGAACCCAAAGAGATTTTGCAGGCGAAGGCGGATGTGGTGGTGTTTGATGGCTTTCTGGGCAACGTCTTTCTGAAAACCTTTGAAGCCACCCTGTCGTACTTTGGTGGCATTGTGCGCCAGGAACTGACGGCCGGCAATGTGCTGGCCAAACTGGGGGCCCTGCTGGTGCGGCCGGCCTTCCAGCGGGTGCGCCACCGCATTGATCCTGATGAGTTCGGCGGGGCGCTGCTGCTGGGGGTGAATGGCGTGGTGGTGATCGGTCATGGCAGCGGCAGCGCCCGGGCGGTGGCCAGCGCCATCAAACAGGCTCGCCGTGCCGTCGAAGGCAACACGGTACGCCGCATTCGGGAGCGCCTGGCAACATTAACACCTCATGCGGCGGATAATGATGATTGATCTTCGCTGCCACAGCGCCGCCGGCTTTGTTGTATAATCCGGGGTAATCGCTGGTAGTGGGTGGAGCAGCCGATGCAGGACTTCCAGATGCTGGAAACCTTGATTGAGGAGCATGATGTGCGCCGGGCCGAAGTGGTGATCGCCCGGCTGCTGCGGCTGGAACTGGAAGACCATGCCCGGCAGCGCGTGCTGGTGTATCGTGCCCGCGTGCGGCTGCTGGCCGCCCGCCCGGCCGAAGCACTCGATGACCTCAAATCCGCCGGCATCACCATCACCGTCACGCCGGTCGATCCTGATCTGCTGGCGCTGCTGGCCGATTGCTACCTGGCCCGCTTTGAACTGGCCCCCGCCGGCTTTGCTGATCGGCAGGATGTGCGCCAGGCCGAAGCGCTGTACACCCGCCTGGCGCAGGAATTCGCCACGTATGACAATATGGGCTGGATTGCCTATCAGCACGGGCGCATTTGCCTCATTGGCGACCGCGCCGCCGATGCCGAACACCATTTTCGCCAGGCGCTCTTTCAGCCGGCCCGCGTGGCAGCACTTACCGCCTACTGTTATGAACGCCTGGGCTACATCGCCTTCTATGAGCAGCGCCAGCCCGCCCGTGCCCTGACTTTTCTGGATAAAGCCGTCGATACTTTCCCGGCCGGCTTATCGCGCCTGTGGCTGGTGCAGGTGCATTTGCTCCGCAGCCGGGTACTGCGTGAAGCCCGCCCGGAACAGGCCCTTCAGGCCGCGCAGACCGCCCTCAAAATTGCGGCTGATGAAACGCCGGAAGCCCGTTCGGCCCGCGCCGAAGCCCTGCTGATGCTGGCGGAATTGTATGCCGCCGCACAGCGCCCCCACGAGGCCATCACCAGCGTCCAGCAGTTCCTCCAGGTCAGCCGGCTGCCCGCCGGCATTGATGTCACCTGGTCGCGGGTGTATGAGCTGCTCGGCGATGCCTGTTTCACCCTCGAACGTTATGAGCAGGCGCTGACGGCCTACCAGAATGTGCTGGTGTTCAATCCCTATCACCCGTGGGAAGATACCATTCAATATCGCATCTCGCGCTGTTATTATCTCCTGCGCGATTATCAGCGGGTGGTGAACACCGTCAATAATCTCATTCTCAAGACCGGCACCGAAGGCAACCCCACCACCGATTATCAGCTTTATCATCTGCTGGGCGATGCCTGGTTTGCCATGGGGCGCTACCAGGACTCCCGCCAGGCGTATCATACAGCGCTGCAAATCGCCCCGGCCGGGGCCGATGTCACCCGAATTCGCGCTTTTTATGAACAATCCCGGTAATGTTAAGCCCGCAGTGCGGCTGAAGGAACAATCATGACCACAGTCATCGTCATCGGCGGCGGGCTGGCCGGTACCGAAGCGGCCTGGCAGCTTGCTGAGCGCGGCCTTGAAGTGCATCTGTATGAGATGCGCCCGCACAAAACCACCGGCGCTCATGCCACTGACCGCCTGGCGGAACTGGTGTGCAGCAATTCTCTGGGGTCAAAACTGCCCGACCGGGCGACCGGGATGCTCCAGCAGGAATTGCACACCCTGCAATCTTTCCTCATCCACTGTGCCGAAAAAACTGCGGTGCCCGCCGGTGGTGCGCTGGCGGTGGATCGGGAAGCCTTCGGCCAGATGGTGACGGAAGCCATCACCACGCATCCACGTATTCGCCTCATCCGCGAAGAAATGCCGCGTATCCCGGTGGATACGCCCACGATCATCGCTTCCGGGCCGCTCACCTCGCTGGCGCTCTCGGACGACATCGCCCGGCTGTGCGGGCAGGAGTATCTTTACTTTTACGACGCGCTCAGCCCCATTGTAGAAGCCAGCAGCATTGATATGTCCATTGCTTTCACCGCCAGCCGCTATCAGCGTGGCGAAGCGGATGAAGGCGATTACATCAACTGCCCGCTGAACAAAGAGGAATATCTGCAACTGGTGGCCGCCCTGCGCTCGGCCGAAACGATTGAACTGCGCGACTTTGAGCGTGAAGACCCGCATTTCTTTGAAGGCTGCCTGCCGGTGGAGCAAATCGCCCGTCGTGGCGATGACGCGCTGGCCTTTGGCCCCATGCGTCCGGTGGGCCTGCGTGACCCGCGCACCGGCAAACGGCCGCACGCAGTGGTACAGCTCCGGCAGGATAACCTGGCCGGCACGCTGTATAACCTGGTCGGCTTCCAGACCAATATCCGCTGGGCACAGCAGAAAGACATCCTGCGGCTGATACCGGGACTGCAAAACGCGCAGTTCGTGCGGATGGGCCAGATGCATCGCAATACCTTCATCAATGCTCCGGTCCTGCTGCACCCCACGCTGCAATTTCGCGGCCGGGACGATCTCTACTTCGCCGGGCAAATCACCGGCATCGAAGGCTACGCCGGCAATATCGCCACCGGGCTGGTGGCTGCGGTCAACCTGGCGCGGTACCTGAGCGGACAATCCGCCTGGGTTTTGCCGCCGGAAACCATGCTCGGCGCACTGTGTCACTATGTGGCCCATGCGGCAGAAAAACACTTCCAGCCTATGAAAGCCAATTTCGGCATTTTGCCGGAGCCGCCGCCTGGCACCGATAAGCACGGCCGCAAACCGGCGCAAATGGAACGGGCCCGCCTGGCCTTGCAGCACTCGCTCCAGCAGCTTGCGGATGCCCGCCTGCAACAACCCATTTTTTGATAAATATCCTTACCCGTCAGGAGACTGTTATGCCCCTGCCCGCCGCCCGTATTGAACGCCTGCCGCGTTATGTGTTTGATATTATTGGCGAGTCAATCCGTGCCCTGCAGCAGCGCGGGATCGATGTCTATCGCCTGGATATTGGCAATCCTGATATGCCCCCGCCCCCGGCCATCATCGAAACACTGGCCGAAGCGGCCCGTAACCCGCGCCTGCACGGGTATTCCGGCTATCGCGGCACGCCGGAGTATCGGCGGGCGGTGGCACGGTATTATCAGCGTCGCTACGGGGTCGATCTCCAGCCGGATACCGAAGTGCTGCCCCTCATCGGCAGCAAAGAAGGCATCGTGAATCTCTCCCTGGCCTATCTCGATCACGGTGATCTGGCGCTGGTGCCGGATGTGGGCTATCCCTCCTATTCGATGGGGGCCTATCTGGCCGGCGCGGAAGTGCACTGGCTGCCGATGCGCCCGGAGAGCGGTTTTCTGCCCGATTTGCACAATATTCCGCCGGATGTCCTCAGCCGGGCCAAAATCCTGTGGCTCAATTACCCCAACAACCCCACCAGTGCCGTCGCGCCGCTGTCGTTCTATGAGCAGGCGGTGGCTTTCTGCGCTCGTTACGGGCTGCTGCTGGCTTCGGATAATCCGTACAATGATATTGTGTTCGATGGCTACACTGCCCCGTCGCCCCTGCAAATTCCCGGTGCCAAAGATTTCACCGTTGAATTTATGTCGCTCTCCAAAAGCCATAATATGGCCGGCTGGCGCATGGGGGCGGTGGTTGGCTCGTCCGTAGCGCTGGGCCGCCTGCTGCAAATTAAAAGCAATGTGGACAGCGGCCATTTTTTGCCCATCTATGAAGCCGCCACGATGGCGCTGGATGAAATCCCCGATGCCTGGATCGCGGAGCGCAATGCCATTTACCAGCGCCGCCGTGATCTTTTGCTGGCCGCGCTGCCGCAGATGGGACTGGCTGCCCCGCGGCCGCTGGCAACGCTGTACACCTGGGCTACCCCGCTCGATATGCCCGCAGCGGACTATTTGCGCCGGGCACTGGATGAAGCCCATGTCTCGCTGGGGCCGGGCGCGGCTTACGGGCCCGGTGGTGAGAACAACATCCGCATCAGCATCAGCCTGCCGGATGCCCGTTTTGAAGAAGCTGTTGACCGACTGGTGACGTGGTATACACGTCGGGGCGCATGATGAATCCTGCTATTTCTGAATTTCAGCACGATAAAGCCATCCTGGTGGGCGTTCAGGTGCGGGGCACGCGCCCGCTGCTCTCCCTTCAGGAATCGCTGCAAGAACTGGCCCTGCTGGCCGATACTGCCGGGCTAACCGTGGTCGGCGAACTGACGCAAACACTGAACCGCATCGAACCCGCCACGTTCATCGGTTCCGGCAAAGTGACCGAGATGATGGAACTGGTGGCCAGTGCGGCCGCCGGCACGGTGATTTTTGATGATGAACTTTCGCCCCGCCACCAGCGCGAACTCTCCGAAGCGCTTGGCGAAAATATCAAGCTGCTGGATCGTTCTGCGCTCATTCTGGATATTTTCGCGCAGCACGCCCGCACCCGTGAGGGAGCGCTTCAGGTGGAACTGGCACAATATGAATATCGCCTCCCGCGGCTGACGCGCCAGTGGACGCATCTGGCCCGCCAGGCGGGTGGTGCCGGCGCACGTGGCGGCAGCGGCGGGGTCGGGGTGCGTGGCCCCGGCGAAACACAGCTAGAGGTGGATCGCCGCGACATCAGCCGCCGCATCGCCCATCTCAAGAACGAACTGGAACGGGTACGCCAGCATCGCCGCCTTCAGCGCGAAAGCCGTCGCCGGGCGGGCGTGCCGGTGGTCTCGCTGGTGGGTTATACCAATGCTGGCAAATCCACCCTTATGAACACCATCGCCAGCGCCGATGTCTATGTGGCTAACCAGCTTTTCGCCACGCTGGATCCCACCACCCGCCGCGTCGAACTGCCTTCCAATCGCCAGGTGCTGTTTACCGATACCGTCGGCTTCATCCAGAAGCTGCCGCCGGCGCTCATCGCCGCCTTTCGCGCGACGCTGGAAGAAATTCAGGAAGCGGATTTGATCCTGCATGTGGTGGATGCCTCGCATCCATCTGCGGCCGCTCAGATCGAAGCCGTGGATGATATTCTGGCCGAAATCGAAGTGACGGGCGTGCCGCGCCTGCTGGTGTGGAACAAGCTGGATCAGGTGGAAGACACCACCCTGCCGGATTTGCGCCCCGGTGATCGGGATTATCGTGGTCAGGTGGCTGTTTCTGCCCTGCAACGCACCGGCATCGCCGCGCTGCGCGAGCAGATTGATGCGCTGCTGGCGATCACCCTGCAACGGCTGCGCTACGTTATTCCCTATCAGCGCGGTGATGTGGTTTCACAACTGCATGAGGTAGCCCGCGTGCTGCGCCAGGAACATATCGACGGGGGCGTTTTGATCGAGGCCGAAGTGCCAGATTTCGCCGCCGGCCGTTTTCAGCCGTATTTATCACCGGGAGAGACTGATGTTCCGCAGGATTGATGAGTCGCCGCTGTTAAATCGCTTGCTGCAACGTGTATCGACGCTGCTGGCCCGCCAGCGCGGGCTGCCGGTGGTGGCGGGCATCGCGCTCATCATCACTGGTTTCGTGCTTCAGCTCATCAATCTGGCACTGAACGCGCCCGTGGTGGAACTCATTCAGGTTATTTGCCAGAATGGTGGCATTCTGATTGCTCTGATTGGCCTGCTGCTGGCCGAACCGCTGGGCCGCTGATCGGAGCAATCCAGAATGCCCGCTGCCTTACGAAGCACCGTAGATGGCCACGCGGTAAATTTCCGGGCGATAAATCGTGTGGACGAAAAGCTGCATATCCGGGGAGAGCGTTAGCCCGGCCAGCGGTGCCGGCAGTTCCGTATAGACCACGATTTCAACCTGCTCATTGGTGCAGCCGTTTTCACGGCATTCGTCCGGCTGCACCCGGCCGACCACACCCCGTGTCCCCAGAGAATACGTGAAATACAAAAAGCCATCGGCCCCGGCCGCCATGCTGGACACATTCTGTAATCCGCTGACCAGCGGGCGGGGTGTGATGGTACCAGCCATCTCTGAGGTGCTGAACCACTCAATGGCCCGGCGGGCACTGCCATTGTTGCTCACATAGGCAAAATCGCCGGCAATGACGATGCCGGCCGGTGAGCGAAATTCCCCTGTCAGCGGGCGGCTGGTGCCATCTTTGTTGACGATGGACAGTGAATTACCCCGCAGATTGGTAATGACCATCTCTTCATCGTTCAGGGCGGCGATACCCCACGGGCCGTTTAAGTTGTCGCTGGTAATCACTCTGGGGGGTGTGCGCTGCTGTGTGATGAGCGCTATATTGCCGGAGTCGAAATCAGGAATCCACAGGTTGAACCCGGCTGCGGTTTCCTCAGCGTACATCTGGTGAGCATCCCGGATACCGGAGATATACGTGATGGTAGCGCCGCTTTCGGCATCCACCTGGTAAATTGTCCAGTCTCCACTGCACGCGATGTACAATTTACCGTCCAGCCACACAATGCCATTGGGCCGCTGGACGTTCCCCGTCAGCACGGTTAAATCTTCCTGGGTGAAGGAACGT
>JALOOI010000262.1 GCA_025454495.1 Anaerolineae bacterium | reverse complement strand
CGTGACCGTGGTCGTGGGGGTCGCCCCGGCCGACGTGGGCGCGGTCAGCGGCGCACTGTCGGACACCGGCACATCGGCCGGGGCGCTCTCGGTGGCCATATCCATCACAAACGGCGTGAGGGTGGGCGGCACGGTGGCGCTGGCCGGCGCGGTTGCAGTCACGGTGGCGGTTGCCTCCGGCGGCGGCGCGGCCGGCACACTCAGCACCGATTGCGACAGCACCTCAATGCCATTTTGCGTCACGCGCAGCAGCACTTCCTGGCCGCGCTCGCCAAAATCGCTGCGGGGCTGGCCGTTCAGCGTCACCTGGAGTCCGGCGGCATTGGCCGCGCGAATATCCACCGCCTGCGCTGCTTCCACTTCCTGATAATACCCCGGCGCGGCCATGCCCTCATAGGCTATTTCGCCATCGACCGTCAGCACCAGCCACGAGCGCTGCGTCAGTTCCACCCGCACGCGGGCCAGGCTGCCGGGCAGGCCGGGCGGCGGCAGCGGGGTCACGGTGGCCTCCAGCGCCAGCGGGGTCCAGGAGGCGGTGTAGGTGGCGGTGGGCGTGCCCGCGCCGCCGGGGGTGGGGCTGGCGACGGCGGCGGCTTCGGGCGCGGGCAGGGTGCTTTGCTGAAGCATATCCTGGATGACATACAGCACAATGCCCAGCGCCACCAGGCTGATGAGGCCGGTGAGCAGCGTCCCCAGAAGACTGCGGCCGCGCCGGGCCGCCCGCCGATTGGAGAGCGTGGCCGGGCGCTCGGACAGGGTAGCGGGGCGCTCCGCATAGGTGGCGGGCACAGCCGGCAGCGAAGGCGGCGTATCGGTGATGTTGCGCGGCACGGCCGGCAGTTCGGCGGTGCGCCGCCGGCCCCAGCGCCGGCGCGGCTGGCCGTATACGGCGGCTTCGTAATATTGCAGGATGCGTTCTTCATCCAGCCCCAGGTAGCGGGCATAATTACGCAGCAGCCCGCGCACCTGCACCGGCGAGCCGGCCCCGGTAAAATCGCCCTGCTCAAACGCTTCCAGGATGCCCCGGCGAATCCGTAAGCTGCTGACGGCCTGCTCCAGCGTCAGCTCACGGGTTTCGCGCGTTTCGCGCAGGTAACGTCCTAAAGCACCGGTATCCATCACCCATCATGCAAAAAGCCCCGCACGCACAGGTTTCGTCGGGGCAGGCTTCACAGTCGTCGTGCAGGCACCGCCGTCAGTTAGCTGTTCTCAGCCCCGGCTTCGGTACGGGCCAGCGCATCGCGGACGGCCGAACCAGGGATCACCTCGGTGGCCATGTCGGTGGCGGCGGTGGCAGCGCTGGCGGCCTGTTCGGCCGCAGCTTTTTCTGCTTCGCGCTTCGCCAGGTATTCCTGCAATTCGCCTTCGCGCAGGATGATGACGTGCAGCACGGGGGTCATTTCGCTGCCCAGGCGCACCTGCACCAGGTGGCGGCCCAGTTCGCGCAGCCCCTGCTGGCTGATGCGGCGGCGGTTGATGTCGATGCCCTTCACTTTTTCCAGTTCGTCCACAATTTCCTGGTTGGTGACGGAACCGAACAGCTTGCCGGTGGCGGCAGCGCGGCGCTCAAAGAACAGTTCCGCGCCATTGATGTGGCGGGCCACTTCATTGAGCTTATTTTCGTAAGCGGCGCGGCGGGCTTCCACCTGGCTGCTGAGATGCTCATGCGTTCTGACCGCCGATTTGGTTGCCCGCACGGCCATGTTGCGCGGAAACAGGTAGTTGCGGGCGTAGCCATCGGCCACTTCCACCACTTCACCCGTCACACCCTGTTTGTAGATGTCCTGCAAAAGAATGACTTTCATGCGTCCACTTCCTGAAAGACCAGCGCCCTGAGACAGGGCGATTTGTGTTAAATGGGCAGAACGAAACATGTCCATTATACCTGGAAGGCGCGGCGGTGCAAGACACGAAATGCAGCACTCTCGCCGGGCGGGCTTTCGGTGCTACAATGACACACCGATTATTCAAGCATCCCCCGGACAGGATCGTTCGCGCCCATGATCGCTCGTTTGCTGGCCCGCACCGGGCCCGACCGCTGGTGGTGGGGCTGCCTGGCGCTGTTGATGGCGGCCGGCGGGCTGCTGCACCTCACCGGTTACAACTACGGGCTGCCCTTTGTGGAAGGCTACGACGAAGGCCGGCTGTTTTATAACGCGCTCATCCTGCGCGGGGCCACGGGCGGCACCAGCGACCTGCCGGGCTACCCGCCGGGCATCTTCGCGCTGCATGGCCTGGTGCAGCCCCTGGTGGAAGCATACACCGGCCGCACGGCGGAACTGGATGCCTGGCGCAGCATCGCGGCGCTGCGCCTGCTGGCCGTGCTGACCAATGTCGTCACCGGGCTGGTGCTGGCGCTGGCGGTGCGGCGGCTGGCCGGGGGGCTGGCGGCGCTGCTGGCCGTGTGCGCCTGGTTTGTGCTGCCAGAGGTGCTGTATAACACGGTCATCGCCCTCACCGAAGCCTGGCAGGCGTGCTTCATCATGCTGGCGTTGTACCTGGCGCTGCGGGCGCTGGACGACGACTCGCCGCGCCTGGCTCTGCTGAGCGTGCTGGCGGCCCTGGGGGCCATCGTGTTTAAATACGTCAATTTTCCCATCCTGGGGTTTGGCGTGGGGGTGGCGCTGTGGCAGATGCGCCATGCGCCGCGACGCTGGCTGCCGGCGCTGCTGCTTCAGGCGGCGCTCATCGGCGGGGCGGCGGCGCTGCTGCTGTGGGGCTACGGCGCGGGGTCCCTGTTCGCCTCCGGCCATGATGAAGCCGTCACCTTCCTCACCCTGTCGCGGCTGACGGATGTGGCCGGGCTGCAACAGGCGCTGACGGGGCTGCTGGTGCAGGCCGCCCTGGGCGTACCGGTATACGCGGGGCTGCTGCTGGCCGGCACCCTGAGCCATGCCCGGCCCGGCCTGCGCGGCAGCCAGCGGCTGCTGTGGTTGTTCGCCCTGGGCGCGGTGGCGCTGCATGTCATCATCGTGGTGAATTACATCGTCTATGAAGAAGGGCTGTACCGCTACCTCATCGCCATTTTGCCGGTCAATCTCCTGCTGCTGACGGTGGCGGTGGCGCGGCTGTGCCAGGCGGGGCTGTGGCTGTGGGGCCGGCGCGGGGCCCCGCCCTCCCGGCGGACGGCGGCCGCTGTCACCGGCGCGGCGCTGCTGGTCTTCGGCGGGCTGTGGCTGCGCGAGCCGCTGACGATCAGCCTGGAGGTGGTGCAGTCGCGCACCCGGCCGGATACCCGCGCCGCGCTGGCCACCTGGTCACTGAATGTACTGCGTACCGAATACAATGTGATCCTGTTCGATGACCGGGATGTGCGTGTGTTCAGCCGCGACCGGGGCGGCTACCAGGGCAAATGGCAGTGGCAGCTTCGGGAAAATATCGCCACGCGCCCGGTGGCCGACTGGCTGGCGGACGATGTGCGCTATTTGATGGCCACCGACCTCACTCACGACTGGCTGACGCAAACCCCGACCGGCCGCGCCTATGCCGCCGATCTGCTGCTGCTGAAGCAGTTCCCGCCGCCGGGCAGCCCGCTGCGCTGGCGCGGTGAGCCGCTCTATTTTTACCGCCTGGGGCGCATGGGCACGCCGGCCGATGTGCTGTTCGGGGACAGCATCCGGCTGTGCGGCTATGACCTGGCCCTGCCCGACCCCCGGCCCGGCGGCACGGTGCGCTTTACCCCCTGCTGGCAGGCCCCGGCCCGCCCGGCGCACAATTACAATGTGTACCTGCATCTGCGGCCGGCCGCCGACCTGACGCAGGTCATCACCCAGAGCGACGGCATCCCCGCGGACAACCGGCTGACGCAGACGTGGGATGACCCGGCGGAAACGCTCATCGGCACCACCTTTGCCCTCACCATCCCGGCCGACATCGCCCCCGGTGATTATAAGCTCATCATGGGGCTGTACGATTTTGTGACGGGAGCACGGCTAACGCTGCCCGGCGGCGGCAGTGATGTGGTGCTGGCCGAATTTACCATCGCAGGAGGCTGAACGATGGGCGCATCCGGGGCACTCTCCAACCGGCAGGTGATGCAGGCGGCGCTGGTGACGCTGTTTGGCTTTGTGGCCAGCGGTGTCCTGGGCATTGTGCGGCTGTTGATTCTGTCGCAGCAGTTCGGCACGGCCGAAGCGATGGACACCTTTTATGCCGCGCAGCGCATCCCGGAATTGATTTTTGTGCTGGTGGCGGGCGGGGCCCTGGGGTCGGCGTTTATCCCCCTGTTTGCCCGCCAGCGGGAACAGGACGCGGCCGCCGCCTGGCGGCTGGCCAGCGCGGTGATGACGCTGGCCGCGCTGGCCGCGGCGGCCCTGGGGCTGCTGGTGATCGTGCTGGCCCCCTGGCTGGTGGAGGTGATTTTGCTGCCAGGGCGCACGGCAGCGGCCCGGGCCCTCACGGTCGATCTGATGCGGCTGATGATGGTGACACCCTGCATTTTTGCCATCAGCGGGCTGGTGATGGGCATTTTGCAGGCGCACGGGCTGTTTTTTCTGCCGTCGCTGGCCATCAGCATGAACAATATCGGCCTCATCATCGGGGCGCTGGTGATCGCCCCGGCGCTGCCGCCGGCGGAGACGCTGGCCCAGGTGGGGCCCAACAACATTTACGGGCTGGCGTATGGTGCCGTCCTCAGCGCGGTGCTGCATCTGGTGGTGCAGCTTCCGGGGCTGGTGCGGCTGCGGGCCCCGCTGCGCCCCCTGCCCGATCCGCGGGTGCCGGGGGTGCGCCGCGTGCTGGCGCTGATGCTGCCGCGCGTCCTGGGGCTGGCCGTGGTGCAGGTGAATTTTGTGGTGAACATTATCCTGGCCAGCACGATGATCGAAGGCAGCCTGTCAGCGCTGAACATCGCGTTTACGCTCATGTTCACCGCCCTGGGCATCATCGCCCAGAGCATCGGCTCGGCGGTGTTCCCCACGCTGGCGGCGCTGTACAGCCAGGGGGATGCAGCCGGCTTTAAAGATCGGCTGGCCGCCGCGATGCGCGGGGTGCTGTTTCTGGCGCTGCCGGCGACGGCAGTCTTCATCGTCCTGGGGACACCGCTGGTGAGCATCTTTGAGCGCGACCAGTGGAACAGCGACAGCACGGCCGCGACCGCCTGGGCGCTGGCCTTCTACGCCACCGGCATGGCCGGCTTCGCCCTGCTGGAGGTGCTGTCACGGGCTTTTTATGCCATCGCCGATACGTGGACTCCGGTGCTGGTGGGCCTGGGGGCGATGCTGGCCAATATCCTGCTCAGCCTGGTGCTGGTGCGCGTCATCGGCGACCCCGGCAGCCTGGCCCGCGGGGCCTTCGGCGGGCTGGCGCTGGCCAATGCCCTCACCACGCTGGTCGAAGCGCTGGTGCTGTGGGGGCTGATGCGCCGGCGCATGGGGACGCTGCACGATGGGCAGATTCTGGGGGCGGCGCTGCGGACGCTGCTGGCGGTGGCGGCGATGACGGCGGTGCTGCTGCTGCTGGCGCAGGCGTTGCAGGGGCTGGCGCTGCTGCTGGTCGGCGGGGTGATCGGCGG
>JALOOI010000063.1 GCA_025454495.1 Anaerolineae bacterium | reverse complement strand
CACGCGATTATCCAATCAAAAAAACTCAAATCCGTGTTCACATTTAGCGCAAAACCGTGTGTTGTGACCCAGCGTTTGATATGAACTCCAATCGCCGCAATTTTTCCATCGGACGTATGAACTCCGGTTAAATCCTTGAGTCTAAACGAGTCAACTGCAAAGTCTGTCATCGTCCGAATCAACACTTCTTCCAGATTGCGGACGTAAAGATGGACATCTTCTTTGAACAAACTCAGATTGATGAAAACGTTGATTTGTTGTCATTGAGAAAATCTAAAAGAAAAAGAAAAACATCGAATCAATTTGAACGATTTGACGAATGAGATCATACACTCTGGCAACGATTTGCTGATGGGTAAATTTTGGCGAAGCGGCCACAACAATCTCTCCGTCGATTAATTCGGTGGGGATGCTGGTTTCGGGGTAGTCGTGGTATGCCGCTGCCGTGATGCGGGTGGTGAGTGCGTCCAGCGTCATGGGGGGTCTCCTTCAGCGTCCGGGCAGGATACATTGATTATACGGTAAAATGGCCCGCAGCGGGCCGGTGTGTGCTATACTTTTAGAACATCTTATCGCATGAGCGATGTCAGCCGGTGAGAGGAGTTTTCCACGCATGGCATTTATTGAAGCGCCAACGAATTTTTACCTGGGCCGCACGTTTGACCCGCAAAAAGGCAAACTGGGCGATGATGTGGTGTACTACGACTCGCGGGATTTAACCACCCATGCCGTCGTCGTCGGGATGACCGGCAGCGGCAAAACCGGGCTGTGCATCACCATGCTGGAAGAAGCCATCCTGGACAATATCCCCGCCATCATCATTGACCCCAAAGGCGACATCACCAATTTGCTGCTGTCCTTCCCCGGTTTGCAGCCGCAGGATTTTGAGCCGTGGATCCACGAAGATGATGCCCGCCGGGCCAATATGGATCGCCGTACCTATGCCGCCGATGTGGCCAGCACCTGGCGCGAAGGCCTGGGCAACTGGGGCATCGTCCCTGACCGGCTGACGTGGTTCAAACATGCGGCCCAGTTGAGCGTGTATACGCCGGGGTCGGATGCCGGGCTGCCCATCAGCATTCTGGCCTCGTTAAAAGCGCCGCGCATCAACTGGCAGGTGGAGGCGGAAGGCGTGCGCGAGCGCATCAGCGGGCTGGTGACGGCGCTCTTTGCCCTGGGCGGCATGAACTTCCAGCCGGTGAAGGATGTCGAGCATGTGCTGATGTCCACCATCATTGAATTTAACTGGCGGGCCGGCCGCGACCTGACGCTGGAAGACATCATCCTCCAGATTAAGCAGCCCCCCTTTGACAAACTGGGCGTGTTCCCGGTGGAACAGGCCATCAACGAAAAGAAGCGCTATAAGCTGGCGATGGAACTGAACAACATCATCGCCGCGCCTTCCTTCCAGTCCTGGCTGTACGGCGAACCGCTGGAAATTCATCGCCTGCTGCGCCAGCCCAACGGCCGCCCCAAAGTGTCCATTTTCTACATCGCGCACCTCAACGATCAGGAGCGCATGTTCATCATCACGCTCATCCTGGAAACGCTCATCGCCTGGATGCGGATGGAGCGCGGCACGCCCAGCCTGCGGGCGCTGCTGTACATTGATGAGCTGTTCGGCTACTTCCCGCCTTACCCCAAAAACCCGCCCACCAAAGAGCCGTTGATGCGCCTGCTGAAGCAGGCCCGCGCCTTTGGCCTGGGGTTGATCCTGGCCACCCAGAACCCCGGCGACCTGGATTACAAGGGCCTCACCAATGCCGGCACCTGGTTCATCGGCCGCCTGCAATCGGATAATGATCGCCAGAAGGTGATTGACGGGCTGCGCGAAATGGCCAGCGCCACCGAAGGCATGGATTTGCAGCAGGTGGCGCAGATGGTTTCGGACATTAAGCCGCGCGTCTTTTTGATGCGTAACGTCCATAATGCCACCGGGCCGCTGCTGGTGCACACCCGCTGGACGATGAGCTACCTGGCCGGCCCGCTGACGCGCACCCAGGTCGGCTATTTGATGCAGGCGCAGCGCCAGCAGTTGATCGCCACGCTGGCGCAGCAGCAGTATGCGGCACAGTATGGCGGCCAGCCCACGCCGCTGCAACAGGGCTGGACGCAGCCTAACGCGCCGGCCACGTCTTACGGCGGGGGCTATGCGCCGCCCCCCGCGCCGGGCTTCAACGCGCCCATGCCGGGAATGCCGCCCGCGCCCCCCGGCTTCAATGCGCCTCTGCCAGGGATGCCGCCTGCGCCGCCCGGCTTCGGCCCGCAGAGCGCCCCTGGCTATCCCACGCCGCCCATGCCCGGTTTTGGCGCACAGAGCGCCCCCGGTTATCCTGTGCCGCCCATGCCGGCCCCCGGCTTCGGTGGCGGCACCGGGGCCATGCCCCCGGTGAACCCCGGCGATACCGGCGCGATGCAGGCCGCCCGCCTGCCCGGCGGCCTGCTCCAGAACAAGCCGCCGGTGTCGCAGGCCGTGCGGGAATATTTCCTGCCGGCCACCCTGGCCGCCCCGCAGGCGCTGGCCGCCCATGAACAGCGCACCGGCCAGCGCCTGGGCGGGGCCGCCGCCGGCACCACGCTGGCCTATAAGCCGGTGCTGGTGGGGCAGCTTGGCGTGCGCTACCAGCAAAAAAATGCCCAGATTTACACCACCCGCCAGTATGCCTTCCATGTGCCGGATTTAGACACGCACGGCCTCATCCACTGGGAGGAGCATCAGGCTCCGGTGGTGGCCGCCCGCCAGGTATCCTCGGCACCCTTTGGCCAGGCGCTGTATGGCGAACTGCCCCTGGGCCTGCTGGACGACAAACGGCTGAAGGCGCTGCAAAATGAACTGGTCGATTTTATCTTCAACACGGCGAAGATGGTGATTCCCTTCCACGCCCAGTTTAAGCTGTATGGCGACCCCGACCGCGACATGAGCGAATTTCAGGCGCAGGTGTACCAGATGGCCCGCGAAGGGCGTGATGCCGAAATTGATAAAATGTCGATCAAATACGGCGGGCTGATGGACAAGCTGGAAGAAAAACTGACCAAGAAAGAGCGCGAACTGAGCGCCGAAAAGCTGGAAATTCAGGATCGCAAGCGGGAACAGCTTTTCACCGCCGGCGAAGCTGTGCTGAGCATCTTTAAGGGCTACACCAATTACACCCTCTCCCGTATGAGCCGCGCCAGCCTGAACAAGCGCCAGGCAGAGGCCGATCTTCAGGAGAGCCGCGAAGTGCTGGGCGAGGTGCAGCGCCAGATGCAGGAACTGGAGCAGGAATACGAGCAGAAATTGCAGGAGATTAACCAGCGCTGGACGCAAATCGCCAACAGCATTCAGGAATATACCCTCACGCCGTTCAAAAAGGATATCCAGTTTGAACTGTACGGGGTGGGCTGGCTGCCGCATTACTACGTCAATACGGGCGGCCAGCCGCTGCTGATCCCGGCCTTTGCCTGATGCGCCGGCGGGGTGGGGGATGGGGGCGCGGCGGCCCTCATCCCCGCCATTCGCCCCGGCCGGGGCACGAGGCATCATGCCCCAACCAGCGACTTAACACAGAGCCACAGAGCCACGGAGAAAAGATTGAAAGGGCCGAACTTCTCTCGCCTGCGGCGCAGCCTGTGAAGGAGCGATACAGGGCGGCCGGGGGTGAGTTCGTGGCAAGATCATAGGTGTTTGTGATGCTGTTGGCGAATCCAGCCCTCACCCTGAATCCCTCTCCCCAACGCCGCTATGCGGCTGAGAGAGGGACTTCAAAAGCGATTTTCTCCCCTTCTCCCGGCGCAGCGGCAGGGAGAAGGGGATGGGGGATGAGGGCTACAGGCGGAGCCAACAGTTCGCCAGCAGCATCGTGTGTGCGTTGCCTCTCCAGTTTGCTGCAATAGCTCCGCCCCGCATTCCCCCCGCGCCTGTTGACAGCGCTGCCCGGCCGGTCTATAATCCATCCTGAATAGTCAATCTGGACTATTCAGAATTGAGCAGAACTACGATGGAGCGCGAACTGCTGCTGCTGGGGCTGCTGCGCCGCGAAGACATGCACGGGTATCAACTGCATGAATTTATCGAGCGCAACATGACCTCCTGCACCGACCTCAAAAAGCCCACGGCCTATCACCTGCTGGAGAAGATGACGGAGCGCGGCTGGCTGCAACCGTCACCGGCCCAGGCGGGCAATCGTCCGGCCCGGCGCGTGTACCGCATCACCCCCGCGGGCGAAGCGGCCTTTCAGGCGCTGCTGCGCGAGAATGTCGCCACCCACTACCCGGCCTATTTCACCGGCAATATTGGCCTGGCTTACCTGGACGCGCTGCCGGCCCCCGAAGCGCTGGCGCGGCTGCGGGAACGCCACACCAGCCTGGCGGCGGAACTGGCGCGGCTGACCGCGGTGCCACCGCACGCCGGCAGCCTGCAATGGCTGATCGATCATCAGCGCCATCATCTGCGTGCCGAACTGGACTGGCTGGAAACGCTGATCCAGCACCTGACCGCCGTCGAATAAACTATCTGCACCTGTAAGGACGAAGCATGACCACCACCCCCCTCAAGCCGGACGAAAAGCTGGATTTTAAGCGCATCCTGCCCATTTTTGTGATTGTGCTGGTTGACCTGATGGGGCTGACCATCATCATCCCGCTGCTGCCACTGTACGCCGTCACCTTCGGCGCAGACGCGCTGACCATCGGGCTGCTGGGGGCCACCTATCCCCTGATGCAACTGGTGGGTGCGCCGCTGCTGGCCGGCCTGTCTGACCGTTACGGGCGTAAGCCGGTGCTCATGGTCAGCCAGGTGGGCACCTTCTGCGGCTTTCTGCTGCTGGGGGTGGCCAACACGCTGCCCTTAATTTTTCTGGCCCGCTTCATCGACGGGCTGACGGGCGCGAATACGGCGGTCGCCCAGGCGGCCATCACGGACAGCACCACCCCGGCCACCCGCGCCCAGGGCCTGGGCCTCATCGGCGCGGCCTTTGGCCTGGGCTTCACCATGGGCCCGGCCATCGCGGGCATTTCGCTGGCGCTCACCAACAACGATTTTCACGTGCCGGCGCTCATCGCGGCCGGTTTTTCGCTGCTGTCGGTTATTTTGACCGGGGTCTGGTTTAAGGAAACGCTGCCGGCGGCGCAGCGCCACACCCTGGCCCGCCAGAATGCCGGCGGGGGCCATGTGTTGCAGCGGATCGCCGCGGCCCTGCGCAGCCCGCTGATCGGGATGCTGCTGGTGTTGATGTTCATGCAGCAGTTGATCTTTGGCGGCTTTGAGCAGTTGTTCACGCTGTTCTCGCTGACGCGCCTGGGCATGGATGGCGCGGGCAACGCGGCCATGTTTCTGTACATCGGCGTGATTGTGGTCATCATCCAGGGCAAGTATATCGGCGATTTGCGGCGCACATACGGCGAACACACGCTCATTCATGCCTCGCTGGTGCTGCTGGGCATCGGGCTGATTGGCTTTGCGCTCACGCCGCCCGTCCCGGTGCCCTGGTATTCGCAGGCAGCGGTGCAAACCGCGCTGGCGACCTCGGCCGCCACCGGCAGCGAGGGCGTGCTGACCGGCATCGCGCTGCCGCTGCCGCCGGATGGCAATAACGGCGTGGTCGGCTTCGTGTGGATGCTGGTGGCGGTGCTGCCCGTCTCCATCGGCGGGGCCATGCTCTCCCCGCTCATCAACAGCCTCATCACCCGGCGCATCAGTGCCGGCAGCGTGGGCGGGGCCCTGGGGGTGAGTTCCGCGCTGAACAGCCTGGCCAATGCCGTGACCCCGCTGCTGGGCGGGGCGCTGTTCCAGTTCCTGGGGCCTGGCTCGCCGTTCATCCTGGGCGGGCTGCTGTGCGGCCTGCTGCTGTGGCTGGCGCTGCGGCGCATTCCGCCGGTGCCGGAGGATGAAGCCCCGGCCACGGCCGTGGCGGCCGCGCATTAGACCTGTACAAAGCGGGGTCGCTGTGCCATAAAGGGCCGGTGCTGCCGGTGTGAAGGATGATGATGCATGATGGCTTATCGTGTGCTGCTGCTGTGCCTGCTGCTGTGTGCTGTCCCGCTCACCACGACCACGACCACGACCACGGCCCAGGAGGCGACTCCGCTGCCGCCCCCGGCTGCGCCTGCGCCGGTGGCGCTGTTGCAGGGGCCGGGCGTGACGGTGGAACTCTTCTTTGAGCAGCTTCAGCAGGGTACCATGGGGCTGGTGCGGGCCACCGGCGACATCGCCGAAGGGCGGGTGTTGTTCCTCAATCGCCAGTACGATTTTGTGCGCCTGGGCGAGGCCTGGTATGCTTTTGTGGTGGCCGCCATTGATGCCCGCCCGCGTGATTACACCCTGTCTATCCTGCTCCGCAGCAGCGCCGGCACCGACAGTACCTTTGACCGCGCCATCACCATCACCTCGGCCAGCTTCCTCAACCTCAATTTTAGCCTGCCGGCCGACCGCGCCTTTTTGACCGACCCGGAAGTGGAACGCAACGAATTCGCCCGGCTGGATGTGCTGATTGATGCCATTCGCCCGGAGCGCTTATGGTCGGCGGAGGGCTTCCAGATGCCCATGCAGGGCGAAATTATCTCGGAATTCGGGCAGTATCGCGTGCTGAACCAGAATGTGCAAACGCGCCATACCGGCTGGGATCAACAGGCCCCGGTGGGCACGCCGGTCGCGGCCATGAGCCGGGGCGAAGTGGTCTTTGCAGACCGGCTGGACATTCGCGGGAATTACGTGCTGCTGGATCATGGCTATGGCATTTTTTCCGGCTATGCACATCTGTCGCAGGTGAATGTGGAACGCGGCCAGACGATTGAAAAAGGGCAGATCATCGGGCTGACGGGCAACACCGGGCGCAGCAGCGGGCCACACCTGCACTGGGAGATCGCCGTGAATGGCGAATGGGTGGATGGCATGGTGTTCCTGCGGACGTGGCTGCCGGGAGAAGGGTCAGGGTCGGGGTTGGGGTCGGGGTCATAACCGCCGCAGGGGCGCAGGTTTCCCCGCGCCCCGCTATAGCTGGTTTAGCTGCCGGCTTCGGTGGCCTCGGCCGTAGCTTCGGCTTCGGCGGTGACGGCGGCTTCGGTAGTCGCTGCCGGCGCGGCTTCGGTGGCGGCCGGCGCTTCGGCGGTGGCGGCCGGCGCGGCTTCGGTGGCGGCCGGTTCTTCGGTGGCCGGGGCCAGCGGTGCGCCGGCCGGGCCGCCCAGGCGGCTGCTGATTTCGGTCATATCCAGCGCGTTGGCCACATCCACCCCGTTGATAGTGATGGTGGGGGTGCTGTCGCGGCGGATGGTGGTCTTCAGCCGGTCGATGAGCGCGTTGGTGGCCGCGGTGTTGAAGCAGTTGAAGAAGGCGGTTTCATCCAGCCCCAGGGCCTGCACCCCGGCCCGCAGCCGGTTTTCGTTGAAGGCATTGGTGCTAAAGCGCCCCTGCCAGTCAAACAGAATATCGTGCATTTCCCAGAAGCGGTTTTGCTCCAGGGCGCACAGGGCGGTGCGGTTGGCCCCTTCCACATTGCCGCCGCCGGTGAACTGCGGCACAAAGGTAAAGGAAGCCTGCCCGGAACGCACGTAGGCCAGCACCTGCTCCAGCGTTTCATCGTGGAAGGTGCGGCAGGCCGGGCAGCCAAAGCTGGAATATTCCACGATGCGGTTGGGGGCATCGGCGCTGCCCAGGCGGGGCAGGCCGTTTTCGTCGCGCCCCTGTTCCAGCCCGGCGTAAAAGGCGGTCTTTACGCCATCAATGGGCGCATCGGCCGGCTGCGTGCGGGCCAGCACCAGCATCAGCCCGATGATGCCCACCACCACCAGCGCGATGACGGCCAGGCGCTGGCGTTCGCGCTGCTGTTCGAGCTTGCGTTTCTCACTGCGTTCTTTAATTTTGGCGGCCGTCCCGCCGCCGCCGGTGCTGGCCGGCGGGCGTTTTTCGCCGGTCTCCGTCGGGCGCGGCGTGCTGCCGGATTTTGATGCTCGCTTGGTCATAAGGCTTAACTCCTGGAAGCAGAACGTTTTTCAACAAACGTCATCAGTCTACAGCAGCAGGCGCGGTTTCGACAATTATCGGTTTGTGGCGCGGCCGTCACGGCAGCGCGTAAAATTCGATCAGGCCGGCATCGCGGGCCAGCGCCAGCAGCGTGCCATCCGGGCTGAAGGCCACGGCCCACACTTCGTTGATGCCCTCCGCCAGGGTCTGGCGGGGCTGGCGCGTGGCCACGTCCCACAGCAGCAGCCGGCCGGCGGCATCCACCGTGGCCACCGCGGTACCGTCCGGGCTGAAGGCGGCGGCGAAGATGGCGCTGCCGGTGGCCAGCTCGCCCGTTTTCAGCCCCGCCTGGGGACTCCACAGTTCCAGCGTTTCGTAGCCCAGGGCCAGCGTCAGGCCATCCGGGCTGAAGGCGGCGGTATAGGGTTCCACGCCATAACCGGGGTTGAACAGGTTCAGCCGGCTGCCATCGGTCAGGCTGTGCAGGCGCACCTCGCCGGTGGTATAGAGGCCGGCGAAATAGGTGCTGTCCGGGCTGAGCAGCGCCCGCAGCAGCAGCGCCGGGTCGGCTGGATCGGGCGTGAGGATGAGCAGCGGATTGAAGGCCGGCGCATCCCAGATGATGACCCCGCTGCTATCCGCCGAGAGCAGATAGCGGCCATCGCGGCTGAGGGCGATCTCCGGGGCGCGGTCATGGGCGGCGGCGATGTTCGTCAGTTGAAAATCGGCCGCATTCCACACCGCCAGGCGGCCGAATTCCAGCCCGGTATACAGCAGGGTGCTGTCGGCATTGAAGGCCGCGCTCACCGGCTGGCCTTCGGCGCTGCTGATGGCCCCGCGCACCTGCCCGCTGGCGATGTCCCACACCTGCACGCTGCTGAGGAAGGTATTATCGGTGGTCAGGTCAAAACTGGTGGTGGCCAGCAGGGTGCTATCCGGGCTAAAGACGATGCCGGCCACGCGGCTGTACTGCGTCAGAAATTCCTGGCGCAGGCTGTTCTGGGCCAGCGCCGGCTGGCTTAGCAGGCTGCACAGCGCCACGATGATCCACAAAGAACGCTTCATTCGGCTCTCTCCACAGGGTGACGGCCGGCGACGGGCCCGGCGTGGTGGTTATTCGGTCACGATTTCAAGCAAATAAGCAACAGGATCGCGGGCGAAGCAGCGCCAGGTCATCCTGCTGCTGCCGCACGGCAAAATCAAACATGTGCTGATAAAAAGGCACCGTGCGCGGGAGGTCGGCGACCACCAGCCTCACCGCCACCGGCTGCGGCTGAAACACGGTCATGGCTCAGTCTCCGTTTTCGATGGCCTGCATCTGCTGAAAGCGGCGCAGGTAGCGCTCGGTGGTGGTGTTGAAGCTGGCACCGACGAAGGCCGTCACCAGCGTTTCGGCGGTGATGCTGCCAATGACCTTGCCGCCCAGGCACAGCACATTCATATTATCGTGCTGCACCCCCTGGGCCGCGCTGTACACATCATGGCAGATGGCGGCATACACGCCTTTGATCTTGTTGGCGGCGATGGAAGCCCCTACGCCGCTGCCACAGATGAGGATGCCGCGCTCCCCTGCGCCGGCGACGACGGCCGTGCCCACCCGCCGCGCGATCTCCGGGTAATCGCTGCGGGTGGCTGCACTCTCTACCCCCAGATCGAGCACGTCATGCCCGGCGGCGCGTAAATAGCCGATCAAATGCTGCTTCAGGTCAAACCCGGCATGGTCAGCGGCGATCACCAGTTTCATCGTTTTTCTCCTTCAGGGCTGCCACGGCTCCAACGCTTCCAGAATGCCCGGCTGCCCGGCCAGCAGCAGCAGGGCCCGCAAACGACTGTCGGACTCGCTGCCGGCCTGCGCCGACTGCGAGCCATCTTTGTGCAAAAAGGCTTCCAGTTCCGCCCGCAGGCGCTGCCAGATGTCCTGCTGCGTGGCCACCAGCACCGCCAGATGCGGCGCGGCCGGCTCCTGGCGCAGCAGGCGGCGCAGATGCGGCACGCACAGCCCGTCGGAGGCGCGGTAAGCGGCCAGCAGCCGGGTATCCTCCGGGTGATCGTGCAGGATGATGGTATAACGCTGTTCGGCATCGTGCAGGGTGGCGCAGGCGGGGCAGCCGGCACGGGGAGCCAGGCGCTGCGCCAGGGCGGCGCTGGCACTGTCACCGGGGGCCAGCAGGCGGCGCAGCCCGGCCCGGCCGCCGCTTTTCAGCAGGGAGGGCGGTTCAAGCTGTTGAAGAATTTCGCTGAGGGCCCCGTGCGCCAGCACGCTCATGCCGGGGGCGCTGCCGGTGAAGCGGATGAACTGTGCCGTGTGGGTGTTGCACAGCCCGCGGGAGCGCCGAAACGCCTGGTACACGTCATAATCGGTGGTGTATTCGTACAGCAGCGCCTCCAGATAGCGCTGCACATCACGCAGGGCCAGGCGGCATACCGCGCAGCCGGGTTCGCCAAAGGCATCGATCAGGTCAAAATAGGCCTGGGTGACGGGCACAGCTCAGGCTTCTTCGTCGTCCGCGCCGGTGGGGAAGCACTCCAGGCGCTGCGGGTTATGCGTGTCCAGCCAGGCTTCACAGCGATCCAGCAGCCACTCGCCAAAATCGTCCAGGTAATCCAGCAGCGGCTCCAGCCGGTCAACCGGCGCATCCACCCAGGCCACCGCCTGCGCTATGGCCGCGGCCTGTTCCGGGTAGTGCTGGCTGAAGGCCGCGGCCGACACATCCAGGTCGCGGGTGTGGGTGCCGGCGGCCTCCATCACCAGGCCGAAGCCGGCATGAACCAGGTGCTTGCCGATGCGCCGGCACCAGTAGCGGGCATTCTCCCCGGAGGGGTCATTTTCCAGTTCGGCCCAGGCTTCATCAATGTCCGGCAAAAGCTGCACAATATCATCATTGGCGATGGCCAGGCGCGTGCGCCGGTCGCGCAGGGTGTAATCCGGCAGTTCGGGCGTGAGGTCGCTGCCCCACACACAGACGGCGTGGGTAACGATGATGAACGCGCCAATGGAAAATTCGTCCGGGTCACGGAAGATGAAGCCCTGCGGCCACAATTCAAGCTGCACATCGCTGATGGCCGGGTGCGTGCGCACAATCTGTTCTTCGGCCAGCAGCATCCAGTCCTGCATCACCAGTTCGGGGTCGGTGGCGGCTTCCAGCACGCCGAACACATTAAGATCGGAGAGGCCGGGGCGGGCCAGCCCGCGGGCCACCGAGCCGGTGACGTACAGGCTGTGCAGGTCGGCTTCGATGTGGGTGGTACAGGCGGCGATGACCGCTTCCAGCGGGGCCTGAAACGGCGGCCGGAGGTGATCCCGATGTGCATCGTTGAGCAGGAGTCCCCGCGCATCGGTGCGCCAGATGCGTCCCTGACGTGCCATGCTGCTATCTTCTTTACTGTTGTAGCGCCCGCTAAGCCTGATCCTAATCCTGGTGCAGCGGCAGCCGAATGCGGAAGGTGGTGCCGCTGCTGCCGGTGGTGTAATGAATGCTGCCGCGGTGCAGTTCCACCGCCTGCCGGGTGATGGGCAGCCCCAGGCCGGTGCCAGGAATGTTGCTGGCATTACGGGCGCGGTGGAACGGCTCGAACAGGCGCGGCTGGTCTTCCAGCGGGATGCCAATGCCGCTGTCGCTCACTTCGATCACCGCATCTTCGCCCACCCGCGTCAGCCGGAAGATGACGCTGCCGCCCTGCGGCGTGTATTTCACCGCGTTGGACAGCAAATTGGTGAAGGCCCGCCGCAGCAGCTTACGATCCAGCGGGGTCCGCAGGGTGCGCTCGCTGCATTCAAATTCAATGGTGTGCGTGCGGTGATACTGGAACTGGAATTCTTCCACAATATCGCGGCAGTAGGTGATGAGGTCGGCATCTTCCAGCAGCGCCGCCAGCCCTTCAGACTCTGACCGGCTGAGGGTGAGGACATCCGTCACCATGTCTGCCAGGTAATCCACCTGGGTATGAATATTCTCCAGCGCCTGATCTTTTTCTTCCGGCGTGGACACAGCCCCGTACTTTTTCAGCATGTCGTAAGACAGGCTGATGGAAGCCAGCGGCGTGCGTAATTCGTGCGACATCATGGACAGGAAGCGGTTTTTCAGTTCGCGCAGTTCGCGCTCTTTGTCCAGCGCCACCTGAAGTTTTTCGCGTTCCAGCCGTTCCGCTTCCATTTGCTTGCGGATGGTGATGTCCTGCACGATGCAGGTGTACAGGCTGCCATCGTCCAGCCGCAGTTCGTTCAGCGCGAAGTAGATGGGGAAGGTGCTGCCATCGCGCCGGATGCCGGTCAGTTCGTGGCCCAGGTCGCCATTGAGCTTTTTCAGCGTGGAACTGCCGGTGAACGGCTCGGTGATAAGCTGCCCCAGGTGCATCCCGTGGATGTCGTCCAGCGCATAACCGAAAATGCGGGCGGTGGCCGGGTTGGCGGTTTCAATCGTCCCGCTGGAATCGATGGTGATGATGCCGTTGTTGATATTTTGCAGGATCAGTTCAATGCGGCGTTTGCTTTCGCCCAGTTCCACCTGCACCTGGCGCAGTTCGGTCACGTTCTGGTGCGCCACGATGAGGCGCATTTCGTTGTACCATTCAAACCGGCTGATGCGGGCCACGAACCAGCGCCGCTGCAACGGGCTGTGGCAGGGGTATTCCATCTCAAATTCGGTCAGGTGGCCGCTGATGATATCGCGGATGCCGCGGGCGATGATGGGGGCATCCGGCGAATGGCGCACGGTTGCATTATCACACACTTTGAGATAATTTAGGCCGATACCGTAATTACCGGCACTAAAGCCGTTGCCATCAGCAAATTGCTGCCAGGAGGCATTGACACCAATGATGCGCCCGGTTTTGTCGAGGATGGCGATGTGCGCCGAGAGGGCATCCAGAGCAGATTGTACAAAACGCTCTGCTTCCTGTGTCCCTCCCGTATGGGCATGGGAGTCGGATGAGATTAACACTGTGTCCCCCCCGGGATGATTTTCATGTACGCTCAGTATACCATACTTCAGTCACAATAGCCTCAATCTGATTCCGGTGATTTGCCCATGTCTGCTGCCAGCCTGGTTCGCTCTGTTTTGCCGCAGGAAGTGGAAGCCGCCGGCGACCTGGTGGCGCGGGTGTTTGCGCGGGGCGATGCCCGCCGCTATGAGCGCCTGCTGCACCACCGGCTGACGCACCTGCCGCACAAACCGGGCTTCGCCCCGGACGATTACCGGGCGGCTTTCGTGGACGGCCGGCCGGTGTCGGTGATCCGGGTGGTGTACCATACGCTGCATTACGGGCGGGCGCGGCTGCGCGTGGCCGGCATTGTGGATGTCGCCACCGACCCGGCCTACCGGCATCGCGGCCTGTCGGCGGCGGTGCTGCTGGATACGCTGATGCACATCGCCGAGCAGGGGGCCCACCTGGCGCTGCTGTACGATGCCGCCGGCTACTATCGGCGCTATGGTTTTAGCCCGCTGCTGCCCGATTATGCGCTGACGTTCCCTGTGGCCGCGGCCCTCGCGCTGCGCCCGGCCGCCCGGCTGCGCCCCGCCGGCTCCGCAGATTTGCCGGCCGTGGCGGCCCTGTACCGGCAGCAGCGGGCCGGGCATTTGCTGTTCCAGCGCAGCGCCGCGCAGTGGCTGTGGCTGTACCAGGCGGCCCACACGCCGCCGCTGCTGGCCGAGGATGACCAGGGCGACCTGTGCGGCTACCTGTGGCGCGGCGATGATGACGACGGCTATACCGAAGTGGTGGCCACCACCACCGCCGCCACCCTCACGCTGATGCGCCAGGCGGCCGAATGGCACCAGGCGGCCGGGCTGCCCCGCGTCGCCTGGCAAATTCCCCCGGATGACCCCCTCATTGCCTGTGCGCTGCCGCTGCTGCCCGTCACCATTCAGGCGGCCTACCAGCCCGATCGCGGCTGGCTGGGCCGGCTGGTGCAGCCCCAGGCGCTGCTGCTGGCGCTGCTGCCAGAACTGGCGGCCCAGGCTAAATTCATGCTGCCCGCCTTTGAGGACGGCCGCCTGCTGCTGGCAGCCGAAACCGATGTCGTCGTGGTGGGTGATCGGGCGGTGCCGGCCAGCCGCTGCCACATCGCCCACCGCGATTTTATTCAGGTCATGTTCGGGGTGCTGCGCCCGGCCGCGCTGGCCTATCGTACCCCGCTGACGGCCGACCAGGTGGCGCTGCTGGAACTGCTGTTCCCGGCGCGGGTGGCGGCCCTCACCGCCTGGGACTGGTTTTGACCGTAGCCCCCCTGTGAACGGATTGTCCACAGATTTTTAACGCCGCCGCCCCGGTGCCTGTGGTAAAATGCAGCGTTTGTATTACGTTGTGAACACACTGAAAACAGGTTGTCGGGCGGGCCGGTGTAACCCGGCGCGGGCGATCAGGAAGAAATACCATGGGCAGAATACTCATTCTCGGTGCCGGTGGCCATGCCAAAGTCATTGCCGATATTTTGCAACTGCGCGGGATGCAGGTGATCGGCTACCTGGACGATGACAGCGAAAAATGGGGCCTGCGGCTGCTGGGGCTGCCCGTCCTGGGGGCCATTGCCACCTGCGCCGGTTATGAGGTGGATGGCGCGATTGTGGGCATTGGCCTCAACAGCCGCCGCCGCAGCGTGGTGGAGCATTACGATCATGTCTTTCGCGGGCGCTGGGTGAACGCCATCCACCCGAAGTCCACGCTGGCCGCGTCGGTGCAGGTGGGCTGCGGCGTGTTCGTGGGGGCCGGGGTCATCGCCAGCCCGGATGCCACCATCGGCAATCACGTCATCGTCAATACTGCCGCGGTGGTGGGCCACGACAGCCACATTGCCGATTTTGTGCATGTGGGGCCCACGTCCACCATCACCGGCGGCGTGACCATCGGCGAAGAAACCTTCATCGGCACCGGGGTGAGCATCATCCCGGAAGTGCACATCGGCCGGCAGGCCATCATTGGCGCGGGGGCCTCGGTCGTCCGCGATATTCCCGATGGCGTAACGGCGGTGGGGGTGCCGGCCCGCTGGAAACAAGCCGGCGCAGGATAGCAAACAGGGGCGTTGCCGCCCCTGCCAGTCTTACAACTCACACTCACTCACACACACACAGCACAGACCCGGCCTAGTTGCCGAAGTACAGGTGGAATTCGTAGGGGTGGGGGCGCATGGCCACCATATCCGCTTCTTCGCGCTGCTTCAGGCCCACGTACATTTCCAGGTATTCTTTGGTGAAGACGTTGCCCTTCAGCAGGAAATCGTGATCTTTTTCCAGCTCGCGCAGCGCGTCCGCCAGGCTCGGCGGGGTGGTGGGGGTATCGTGCCCGCCTTCGTACAGATCGACCTCAAACGGATCGCCGGGATCAATCTGGTTTTCGATGCCATCCAGCCCCGCCAGCAGCAGCGCCGGGAACGCCAGGTAGGGGTTCGTCAGCGGGTCGGGGAAGCGGGTTTCAATTCGCTTCGCCTTCGGGTTGTTGCTGTACATGGGGATGCGGATGGCGGCCGAACGGTTGCGGGCGGAATACACCAGGTTCACGGGTGCTTCGTAACCCGGCACCAGGCGGCGATAGCTGTTGGTGGTGGGGTTGGTGATGGCCAGCAGCGCTTTGGCGTGCTTGAGGATGCCGCCAATGTACCACAGCGCAATCTGGCTGAGGCCGGCATATTTATCGCCGCCGAACAGCGGTTTGCCGTCCTTCCAGATGGACTGGTGCACGTGCATCCCGGAGCCGTTATCGGCAAAGACCGGCTTGGGCATAAAGGTCACGATCAGCCCGTGCAGCGCCGCCACGTTCTTGGTGATGTATTTGTAGTCGATCAGCTTATCCGCCATCTTCAGCAGCGAATCGAACTTCATATCGATCTCGGCCTGGCCGGCCGAAGCCACTTCGTGATGATGCACTTCGATCGGAATGCCGCAGTTCATCATCACATCGACCATCTCCGCCCGCAGGTCCTGGAGTTTGTCGAAGGGCGGCAGCGGGAAGTACCCTTCCTTCACCCGGTTCACATGGTTGATGGCCGGGTTGGCCGAGCCGCTGTTCCAGAAGGCTTCCGGCGAATCCACCTCATAGAAGGCGCGATTGGGGCCAGAATCATAGGCGACGTTGGAGAAAATGAAGAATTCCGCTTCCGGCCCAAAATAGGCGACATCACCAATGCCGGTCGATTTCAGGTAGGCTTCGGCGCGTTTGGCAAAGCCGCGCGGGTCATTGGCATACGGCTCGCGGCTGGTGGGGTCGATCACATCGCACTTGATGGCGATGGTGGGCGTTTTGAAGAACGGATCCACAATCGTCGTGCTCAGGTCGGGGATCAGCAGCATGTCCGAGACGTTGATGCTCTGGAAGCCTTTAATGCTCGACCCGTCGAAGCCGAAACCTTCCGCAAAGTCATCGGCATCCAGCAGCGCCAGCGGCCGGCTGACGTGCTGCGGAATCCCGCGAATATCCACAAAACGCAGATCGAGTTCCACAATACCGCTTTCTTTGGCCCACTGAACCAGGGCGGCGGCGGAAGCTGTTGCGGAATCAGGCGGAACAAATTTAGCCATGTGGCGACTCCTCTGGTGATATTCACTAAAAACTGAAAGACGAGGCTAATTGTAAGGGAAGTAAATGCCAGTGTCGCCGTGCAAAATGTGACGAAAAAAGGCGGCGTTTTCTGGCAGGATTCACCAATGTCTGCGTGAAAAATATTACAATATGTGCAATCGCTACAATAACTGGCGGGCGGCTGTCACTTTTGCACAGGGCCGCCCGCAAGCTGACGCTTGCCCTGCGTTTTGGCCCGGTGCGGGGCGCAGCGCGTATACTGGGGGCATCGTTTTTCGTACACAGGAGGTTTGCTCATGGGTCGAAAAAGTGTGGCCGGGCTGCTGGTGGCGCTGCTGCTGAGCGTGGCGGGCCGGGCGCTGGCGCAGGATGCTCCCGCTGTTGAGCCGCCGGTGTTCTATGCCAGCCTGCCACGGCAGATGCTGCTGACCGAACTGGAGCCGCTGTTCAACATTTGCTATGAAGAGATTTTGCCGCTGAATACGCAGTATTTGCAGCATGACCCCTGGCCGGCCGGCGAAGTGGTGCGGCTGCCGCGGAACGCCCGGCCCTGCCGTAACGCCGCCGGGGAACGGCTGACCTACTACGCGGCGGATGGCACCCCGCTGGCCATGCCGCAGTATTCGGCGCTGCCCACCCTGGTTTATGAGCGCGATACGCCCACCGGCTACTGCCTGTATGACCTGACGCGCGACAACCCGCCGCTGGTACGCTATGGCTTTCTGCCCGGCATGACGCTGTTCATCGCACCCGGGGCGCAGCGCTGCGAGATGCACCGCGCCACGCATGAAACGCTGTACGATCTATCGCGGCGGTTTAATGTGTGCATGGAGGCTATTCAACACGCCAATCTCTCTTACTGGCGGCACTGGCGCTTATCGGACAGTGTGGCCTACCTGGACATACCCATCGCCATTCCGGTGGCTGCGCCGCCCTGTTACGATGCCGCCGGCGCACGCATTGGCCATCAGGATCGCGCGGTGTACCGGCCTGCCCCGGCAGAAAATCTGTTCGCCATCGCGCAGCAGCACCAGGTGTGCATCAACGATCTGCTGGCGGCGAACCCCTTCATCGTGGTGGATGCACTGGCTGCCCCGGCCGCGGTTTTCATCCCGGCTGCGCCGCCCTGCCACGAAACAGCGGATGTGCCGCATCGGGTGCGGGAGGGCGATACGCTGTACCTGCTCAGCCTGCTCTACAACGTTTGCTACAACCGCATCACCGACGCAAACCCGGCGCTGGCCTATGCGCGGGCAGCCGATACCGGCCTGCTCAGCCAGCTTAGAATCGGCAGTACGGTCATTGTGCCGGTGCAGCGCCCGGATTGTTACTACCCCGGCACGCGGACGATGGTGGATTACGTGTGCTACCCGCAGCCGGTAGACCTGAACGCCGATTATCGCGGTCAGGTGCCGCCGCTTGCGCCCATCACGGGCACGGACAGCGGTTACTGCCACCCGCGCAGCAACACCACCCCGGTGATTTACAACAATGAGCCGCTGCTGGTGTATCGCCTGCGCCCGCTGGATACCGCTATCACCCTGGGGCAGTGCTTCGGGGTTAAGCCGGAGGCGCTGCTGGCGGCCAATGCCATCACGTATCCGCCGGAAGTGCGTCCCGCCGGCTGGTGGGTGATCCCTGCGCCCTACCATGCCGATTGTTACCTGCTGACGGCGGACGTGGACACCTATCGCCAGGTGGAGACGGCCGCGCAGCACCGGGCCGGCTACCTGATTGACGGTGTGTATACGGTGAATCATCAGGATACGCTCAGCAGCCTGGGGCGCACCTTTGGCTACCTGCCCGCCGAGATCGCCCGCGTGAACGACCTGGGGGATGGCCACTGGATTTACTATCGCCAGGAGCTGCGCCTGCCGCCGTACCCGTCGCTGTATGTGCTGCTGCCGGTGGTGGCCGTCACGCTGGCCGTCAGCACCGGGGTGCTGCTGCTGCGGGTGCTGTTCCGGCGCTACCGGGCGGGCCGCCGCAAGCGTAAAGTGGAACTGGCCTGAGCCGTTGCCTATAATACGTCCCTGCCGTTACGCGGGCGGGTGGCCCGTACAGATGCGATGATGACACGAACCCATGCAGGACTGATGCTCATTTGCGGGGCGGCGCTGCTGCTGCGGCTGGCGCTGCTGCCGCTGCTGCCGCACCCCGGCTTCGCCGACCCCAATTATTACTATCACCTGGGGGAAGCGCTGGTGCAGGGGCGCGGCTTCACCCTTGATTTTATCTGGCAGTATAACAACCCCCCGGCCGACATCGTGCATCCAATGGATTACTGGATGCCGCTGAACGGGGTGATCGTGGCGGCGGGCATGGCGCTGTTTGGCGTGAACGTGGCCGCGGCGCTGCTGCCGTTTGCGCTGCTGGGGGCGCTGCTGCCGCTGGTGGCCTTCGCGGCCGTGAAGCAGTTTGATGGCGCAGATAGCAGCGCCCTGTTCGCGGCGGCCGCCACGGCCCTGCTGCCGGAACTGCTGCTGCATTCCCTGCGTACCGAAACCACCATTCCGGCTGCGCTGCTGGTCGGCTGCACGATCCTGGCGGTGGGGCAGGCGCTGCGCCGGGGCCGGGGATGGGCGCTGCTGCCGGCCGGGGTCGGCGGCGGGCTGGCCTACCTGGTCCGCAGCGATGCCGCGCTGCTGCTGCCCA
>JALOOI010000261.1 GCA_025454495.1 Anaerolineae bacterium | reverse complement strand
TGCGCGTGCTGGCCCAGGTGCTGGAACGCTGCCGCACCGACCGGCTCACCCGCCACCAGCATATCCTGTTCCGCCTGGGTGAATGGATCGCCTTTGCCGAAGGCGCGGCCGTCTTCGCCGAGCGCGTGTGCGATAAACCCACCGAAGCCGTGCCGCTGTCGGTGTCGTCGCGCCAGGCGCTGGCCCGCATTTATGCCCGCGAAGCCGCGCTGAAAGTGGCCGATGGCCTGCGCTGGATCGTGGGGGCCGATGCCACCGACGCGGAACTGTTCCAGCGTTTGCCCGCCCTGTACCAGGCCCAGTCCGGCAACATCGCGGATATGGACGCGGCCGCCGAAGCTTTGACTGCTGCCTTCAAGAAAGAGTAAGCCCTATGGACACCGCTGAACGTGCGATTGCGGTGGTCGGGCTGGGGGCCATCCTGCCGGATGCCCCCAATCCGGCTGCCTTCTGGTCGAATATTGTCAGCAAGCGTTACAGCATTAAACCCGTCCCGGCCAGCCGCTGGAAGCTGGCCGATTATTATGACCCCGATATGAGCGTGCCGGATAAAACCTACAGCACCATTGGCGGCTGGGTGGAAGGCTTCAATTTTGACTGGAAGCGCTTCCATATTCCGCCGAAAGTGGCCGCCGCCATGGATCAGGGTCAGCAGTGGTCATTGACCATCGCGGCGGATGCGCTGGCGGATTATGGCTACCCGCAGCGCCCGCTGAATACCGAACGTACCGCCGTCATCATGGGCACCGCGATGGGCGGCGAATTGCATTACCAGACCTATTTACGGCTGGTGTTCCCGGAATACGCGCGGGCGCTGGAAAACAGCGAAGTATTCGCCCGCCTGCCCGCCGATATGCGCCAGGCGATCCGCCAGGAATGGCACCAGATCATTGCCGGGGAACTGCCGTCGGTGACGGAAGATTCCATGCCCGGCGAACTGCCCAATATTATCAGCGGGCGGGTGGCCAATGTGCTCAATTTGCAGGGGCCCAACTTCATCACCGATGCCGCCTGCGCGGCCAGCTTTGCGGCCGTCAATGCGGCCATCGAACTGCTGACCGAGCACCAGGTGGATGCCGTGCTGACGGGCGGCGTAGACCGCAATATGGGCGTGGCCACGTTCATCAAATTCTGCAAGATTGGCGCACTCAGCGCCACCGGCAGCCGCCCCTTTGGCGCAGGGGCCGATGGCTTTGTGATGGGCGAAGGCAGCGCGTCCTTCCTGCTGAAGCGGCTGGAAGATGCTGAACGCGCCGGTGATACCATTTATGCGGTCATCCGGGGCATTGGCGGCAGCAGCGACGGCAAAGGCAAGGGCATCACCGCGCCTAACCCGGTGGGGCAGCAGTTCGCCATGCAGCGGGCCTGGGAAAATGCCGGGCTGGACCCGGCGACGGCCTCGCTGGTGGAAGCGCATGGCACCAGCACCCGCGTGGGTGACGTGGTGGAAGTGGAGAGCCTGGCGAAAATTTACAGCAGTGGCAGCAGCCAGCGGCAGCACATCGCCCTGGGGTCGGTCAAGAGCAACATTGGCCACCTGAAGGCCGGGGCCGGCGCGGCCGGGCTGCTGAAGACTGTGCTGGCGCTGCATCACAAAATCCTGCCGCCCACGCTCAATTCCGAAAAGCCCAACCCTAATATCGACTTTGGCAATTCACCCTTCTACCTGAACCACGAAGCCCGCGAGTGGCAGCCGCACAACGGCACCCCGCGCCGGGCCGGGGTCAGCGCTTATGGCTTTGGCGGCACCAATTTCCATGTGGTGATGGAAGAATATGTGCCGGGCCTGCTGACGACGCAGAAGAAATCCTTCGCCGGGGTGGCTGTGCCGGCCGTGGCCGCGCCCGCCGCCACCAATGCGCCGGCTTCGGTATTTGGCGAACTGCCCACGCAGTCCCGCCGGCCGCTGCGCGGCATCCTGGCGCTGGGAGCGAAGACCTTCCTGGAACTGAAAGAGAAGATTGATGCCACGCTGAAGCGCGTGGAAGGGGGCTGGACACCGCCGTTCACCCTGCCCTCCCTGGCCGATCTGGAAGCGCCGGAGCGCCTGGTCATTGATTTTGGCAATCATGAAGAACTGCTGCACCACCTGCACATCGCCCAGAAGGCCGCCGGGTTCGATACGCTCCAGGCGTGGAAGCCCTTCCAGGCGCAGGGCATCTTCCGGGGCAGCGGGGCCAAACCGGGCAAGCTGGCCTTCATGTTCCCCGGCCAGGGCAGCCAGTACATCAACATGGGCCGCGACCTGGCCGCGGTATCGCCGGTGGTGGCCGAAGTCTTCGCCGAAGCTGACCGCGTGATGACCCCCATCCTGGGCAAACCGCTGACGGCCTTCATCTTCGCGGATGGCAAAGACATCGGCGAAGCCGAATTGAACCTGATGCAAACGGCCATCACCCAGCCGGCCATGCTCACGCTGGATATGGCCATCTTCCGGCTGCTGCAATCCTATGGCTTCGCGCCCGATATGGTGCTGGGCCATTCCCTGGGCGAATATGCCGCCCTCATCGCCGCCGGCATCATGAGCTTTGCCGATGCGCTGGAAGCCGCCGCCGCCCGTGGCAGCGAGATGAGCAAGGTCAGCGTGGGCGATAATGGCTGGATGGCCGCCGTGCTGGCCCCCCTGCCGGAAGTGGAAGCCATCCTGAAAGAAGTGGATGGCTATGTCGTGCCGGCCAACATCAACAGCCGCAGCCAGAGCGTGATCGGTGGCAGCAGCAAAGCAGTGGAAGCCGCGCTGAAGCTGTTTGAAAGCCGCGGCTACAAAGCCATGCAGCTCCCGGTGAGCCACGCTTTCCATACCCGCATCGTCGCCCCGGCCAGCGAGCCGCTGCGGCGCGTGCTGGATCGTTTGCACATTCAAGCGCCCACGCTGCCGCTGGTGGCCAACGTCACCGGCGACTTTTACCCCACCGACATCACGGCCATCAAAGACATTCTGCAACAGCAGATTGCCTCGCCGGTGCAGTGGGTTAAAGGGCTGGAAACGCTGTACCGCGAAGGCGTGCGGACATTCGTGGAAGCCGGGCCCAAACGGGCGCTCAAAGGCTTCGTGGACGATGTGTTTGCCGATAAGCCGGATGTGCTGTCGCTGCTGACCAACCACCCCAAAAACGGCGAACTGCCGTCTTTTAACCAGGCGCTGTGCGGGTTGTACGCGGCCGGGTATTATGCAGCGCCGCGCGTGGCGGTGGCACCGGTTGCGGTGCAGGCCGCCCCCGCCCCTGCACCCGTGCCGGCCGCGCTGCCGCCCGCTGCACCCGCTGAGGACATCTCTATGGCCACTGTGTCACAACTCGTTCAGGTACTGCAACAGGCCTTTAACCAGTCTGCCCCGGCGGCCGCTGCGCCGGCGGGCGGGCGGGTGTATGACCGCCACGAAACTCCCACCGGCTCCGTCATCATCAGCGGCACCGGCCTGGGCCTGCCCGGCGCAGAAAAGCCGGTGATGGACCCGGACAATGCACAGCGCATCCTGCGCGGTGAACAATTCATTGACCTGATCCCGGAGCGCTTCCGCAAGAAGATGCTGGCCAAACGGGTGACGCGCCTGGTGAAGGGCGAAGACGGCAACAGCCGTTTTGAAACCATCAATGATCCCGACGAAGTGATTAAGCTGGCGGGCCGCCCCGGCAGCTTTGACCTGGAAGCGGAATATGGCGTGCCCGGCAAGCTGATCGAAGCGCTGGATACGACGACACAGCTCGCCATCGCCGCCGGGCTGGATGCCCTGCATGAAGCGGGGATCCCGCTGGTGATGCATTATCGCGCCACCACCACCGGCAAATTCCTGCCGGATCGTTACATGCTGCCGGATGCCCTGCGCGATGAAACCGGGGTCATCTTCGCCAGCGCGTTCCCCGGCGGGGATCGCTTCGCCGATGAATTTGAACGCTACTACACCTATCAGAATCGGCTGGAGCGCCTGGCGCTGCTGGAAGACCTGCGGCGCTATAGCAGCGAGCCGCAGACGCTGAGCGAAATTAGCCGGCGCATCGCCGATTTGCGGGCCGAAATCGCCCGTGAGCCGTATGAATTTGACCGGCGCTTCATCTTCCGCATTCTGGCCATGGGTCACAGCCAGTTCGCCGAATACATCGGCGCGCGCGGGCCCAATACCCATGTGAACGCGGCCTGCGCCAGCACCACCCAGGGCATCGCCCTGGCCGAAGACTGGATTCGCAACGGGCGCTGCCGCCGCGTCATCGTCCTGGGGGCGGATAACGTCACCAGCGATACGCTGCTGGAATGGATCGGCGCGGGCTTCCTGGCGACGGGGGCCGCGGCCACCGATGACCGGGTGGAAGAAGCCGCGCTGCCCTTTGATCGTCGCCGGCACGGGACGATCCTGGGCATGGGGGCGTGCGCTCTGGTGGTCGAAAGCCAGGATGCGGTGCTGGAACGCGGGATGCGCGGCATCGTGGAAGTGCTGAGCACGGAAACCCGCAACAGCGCCTACCACGGCACCCGGCTGGATGTCGACCATGTGGCGCTGACGATGGATGCCGTCATCACGGCGGCGGAACGGCGTTTCGGGCTGCACCGCCAGGCCATGGCCGCCCAGACCGTCTTTATGTCGCACGAGACCTTTACCCCGGCCCGCGGCGGCAGCGCCTCGGCGGAAGTGGTGGCCCTGCGGCATACCTTTGGTGAAGCGGCCAAAGAAATCATCGTGGCCAATACCAAAGGCTTCACCGGGCACCCGATGGGCGTGGGCGTGGAAGATGTGATCGCGCTCAAAATCCTGGAATATGGCATCGTACCGCCCGTCCCCAATTACAAAGAGGTCGATACCGACCTGGGCACGCTGAACCTGAGCCGGGGCGGTCGTTACCCGGTGCAGTATGCGCTGCATCTGTCGGCCGGGTTCGGCTCGCAGATTTCGCTGGCGCTCACCCGGCGCATCCCCGGCGCGCTGGATCGTTATGATAACCGGGCGCTGTACCAGCGCTGGCTGGATGATGTCAGCGGCGCTGACAACGCCGAAACGGAAGTCGAAAAGCGCGTTTTACGCATCAAGACCGACGGCAGACCGGGTCGCACGCCCGCGCCGCAGAAGTGGCAGTATGGCACCGGGCCGGCCGTGCGCGTGCAGGCCGCCATCAGCACGCCCATGGGCACCGACTATCCCGCCCGGATGGCCATCCCGGCTCCGGTCGCGCCGGTGGTCACGCCTGCGCCGGCCCCCGCGCCGCGCCCGGTGGAAGTAAAAACGGCTCCTGCCCCGGCCCCGGTGCCGGCGGCCGTCAGCACGCCTGCGCCGGCTCCTGCACCGCGCCCGGTGGAAGTAAAAGCGGCCCCCGCGCCGGTTCCCGTGGCCCCGGCCGCGCCCGCTGCGCCCGCCGCGCCCGCCGTTGACCCGGTAGTAGCCAGAGTGCTGAATATCGTCAGCCTTCAGACCGGCTACCCGCAGGATATGCTCGATCTTGATCTGGATATGGAAGCGGATCTCGGCATTGATACCGTCAAGCAGGCCGAGACTTTCGCCGCCATCCGCAAAGAGTTCGACATCCCC